>JBEIVF010000009.1:0-23374 GCA_040374005.1 Gemmatimonadaceae bacterium
CCCGCGCGGTTCCCGTGACGATGGTCCGTGAGAGCGTCACGGGCATCGCGGTCAGCGAGAGCTCCACCGTCGTGTCGTGTCCCGCGCGGAGCTCGATCACCTGCTCGACGGGAGCGTAGCCGATCCGCTGCGCGAGCACGGTGAAGCGCCCGGCGGGGAGATCGCGGAATCGAAAACTCCCATCGGCGTGCGTCTGATCCACGCGATGCAGCTCGACGAGACGCACCGTCACGAACGACAACGGCGCGCGCGTCTCGGCATCGAGCACCCGACCACCGACCGCCGCGACCGCCGCCTGCGCGCCGAGCATGGGGGTATTGATGAAGGTCAGTGCCGCAAGCGCGGCACAGCGCACGACGAACATGGGATCACCGGCTGAGGAAGAGAAGATCCCGTGGAGGGATCGGGCGAGCGCGAGAAGGCGATCACCGCGGTGCGCTACCGCGCACCGATCGACTCAGCGAATGGGCGGGGCGCGAGGGGCGTCAGCGCGGTGCGTCGGGACCAGCACCACATCGGACGCCACCGCCGGGGCGGCGAGGGCCACGGGCGCGGCCACCGTCGGCAGGGGCGCTCCGGTGGCCACCACGGCCGCCGTGCCGATCAAGTCGCACAGCGCACAGGACAGGTCCGCACCACCCACCTGACCACAGGCCGCGTCGTGCTCACTCGCGAGATGATCATGCCCGACCCCCGGATGCCCCGTCGCGGCATCGACCACCGGCACGCCACCCCACACCGCGACGAATAGCACGAGCAACCCCGCCGCGACGACGCGACGGAGGCTGCTATCCTTCCGGTAATGAGAATGACGGGTCATTACTGAAAACATCCACTTTCGGGGAGCATTTGTCAACCGCTGGCGCCCCGCAGGCGCCCGTGACCGAGAGGAACCAACTGGTTAGACTGCCTCCTATGACAAATCGTTCCGTGCGCTCCCTCACACACTGGCGGCGGGTCAGACCCCTGCTGGCGGCGGCGGTGCTGGCGGCAGCGGCCTGCGCGGACGATGGCCCCACTACACCGGCCGAGTCGGTGGCCTACGACCCCACGGCCCTCACGGGGTTCCTGTACCACTGGGGCCCCGGACGCACGATCAGCATCTACATCGACCCCACGGCTGCGCCGCCCGGCACCGACCTCGCGGCCTCCGTCGGCCGCGCGATCACCGCGTGGGAGCGCACCACGCGCGACGTGCGCCTGCGCACCGTAGCCGCCCTGCGCGACGCCGACGTCGTGATCCATCACGTGACCGCACCGCGCCTCATGCAGACCGGCGGATGCTCCCCCTTCGATGTCGGAGCGGGTGGCTACACCTTCTTCTGTTTGGATGGCGATACCCCGAAGATCCTGCCGCTGCTCAATGGCGCGGGCGGTCGCGTCAAGATGGATGTGACTGTCGACCGCAGTGCCGCCGCCGACGCGGCGACGTTCGATGCCATCGTCGCCCATGAACTCGGGCACGTCCTCGGCATCGGCGCGCACTCACCGCTGGCCGATGATCTGATGTTCGGCGCGCCGCGCCGCCCTGACCCCAGCGAGCGAGATGCGCGCACGTTGCGCGTCCTGCTCCGTGTCGCCCCTGAGGTCGCGTTCTGATCGCGCCCCCTTCCCTGCTCGTCCAGACGAACCCGTGAAACGCGAAGACGCGCTCGACTACCACTCCCGCGGTCGCCCCGGCAAGATCGCCGTGGTGCCGACCAAGCCGCTGACGAACCAACGCGACCTCGCCCTCGCGTATTCGCCGGGCGTCGCGGAGCCGTGCCTCGAGATCCAGAAGAACCCTGAGGATGCCTACAAGTACACGGCGAAGGGCAACCTCGTGGCCGTCGTCAGCAATGGGACGGCCGTCCTCGGCCTCGGCAATATCGGCGCCCTCGCCGGCAAGCCGGTGATGGAAGGCAAGGCGAATCTGTTCAAGCAGTTCGCCGATCTCGACGTGTTCGATTTGGAGGTCGGCTCCGAGGACCCGCAGGACGTCATCAAGTTCTGCCAGCTGCTCGAACCCACCGTCGGCGGGATCAATCTTGAGGACATCAGGTCGCCGGACTGCTTCGTCATCGAGCGCGAACTGCGCAAGACGATGAAGATCCCGGTGTTCCACGATGACCAGCATGGCACCGCCATCATCTCGGGTGCCGCGTTGCTCAACGCGCTTGAGGTCGTGGGCAAGGACATCGCCCAGGTCCACGTCGTGTTCTCCGGCGCCGGCGCGGCCGCGATCGCAACAGCGGAGCACTACGTGCGCCTCGGGGTGAAGCGCGAGCACATCGTGATGTGCGACCGCGAAGGCGTGGTGTACGTGGGCCGCCCGGCCTATATGGATGAGTGGAAGCAGGGATTGGCGACCACGCGCCCGGTGCGCGATCTCGCCGAGGCCCTCGTCGGCGCCGATGTGTTCGTCGGACTCTCCGTCGCTGGCGCGCTGCCGGGCGAGCTCGTCCTCCAGATGGCGGATCGGCCGATCATCTTCGCGCTCGCCAATCCGGTGCCGGAGATCCTGCCGCACGAAGTGCTCCAGTACCGGCAGGATGCGATCATCGCGACGGGGCGGAGCGATTATCCCAATCAGGTCAACAACGTCCTGGGGTTCCCCTTCTTGTTCCGCGGCGCGCTCGACGTACGCGCCACGGAGATCAACGAGGAGATGAAGATGGCGGCGACGCGTGCGCTCGCGGCGCTCGCCAAGGAGGACGTCCCCGACTCCGTCTCGCGGCTCTACGGTCTCAAGAACGTGTCGTTCGGCGCGAACTACCTGATCCCCTTCCCGTTCGACCCGCGGGTGCTGCTGTGGGTGGCGCCGGCCGTGGCGTGGGCCGCCGTGGCCAGCGGGGCCGCACGTGAGTTCATCGATCTAGATGACTATCGCGACACGCTCGAAGCCCGGCTCGGCCGTGCCAAGGGCGTGATGCGCGGCATCATCAACCGCGCGCATCGCGACCCCAAGCGCGTCGTGTTCCCAGAAGGCGAAGAGTTCAAAGTGATGAAGGCCGCGCAGATCCTCGTGGACGAAGGGATCGCGTTCCCCATCCTCCTCGGCGACGAGGCACGCATCCGGCGCCTCGCGCAGGACGCCAACCTGACGCTCGAGGGTGTGAGCGTCGTGGACCCCGCAAGTTCGGACCGCCGCACCGAGTACGCGCAATTCCTGTGGCGCCGTCGACAGCGCAAAGGCCTGTCGTTCGCTGAGGCCCAGCAGCGGCTCCAGAACGGCAACTATTTCGGCTCGGTCATGGTGGCGGTCGGGCACGCCGATGCGCTCGTGTCGGGCGTCAACCTGCACTACCCGGAGACCATCCGCCCGGCGCTGGAGGTCATCGGCCCAAATGCGCAGGCCGAGCTCGTGGCCGGCATGTACATGTTGGTGTTCGAGAAGCGGGTGATCTTCTGTGGCGATACGACGGTCACTATCGACCCGACGGCTGCGCAGCTGGCCCAGATCGGCCTCGGGGCGGCGCGCTTGGTCCGCACGCTGGGGATCGTGCCGCGGGTGGCGATGCTCTCGTTCTCCAATTTCGGCTCGGTCAAGCACCCCGCGGCCCAAAAGGTGGCGGATGCCGTACGGATTTTGCGCCAGATGGCGCCAGAGCTCGAGCTGGACGGCGAAATGCAGGCGGATACGGCCTTCGACCCGCAGATCCTCGCGGAGCGCTATCCGTTCAGCTCGTTGAAGAGCCCTGCGAATGTGCTCATCTTTCCTAACCTGAGTTCGGGTAACATCGCGTACAAGTTGCTCACCCGGCTCGGCGGGGCGACGGCCATCGGGCCGATCCTCGTCGGGATGCAGCGCCCCGTGCACGTGCTGGAGCAAGGGGCTGATGTCGAGCAGATCGTCAACATGGCGGCGGTGGCCGTCATTGACGCGCAGGAACGCTCGGAACCGCTCTGACCCTTGCCGTCGTTGGGCGGATGTTCGCCCGGCCGCAGCCCTTCGTTATTCTGTCACTTCCGCCCATCCTGACCATGGCGTCTTCGATCACCCCCGTTTCGCGCAAGAGCGCGACCCCCCTCGCGGCGCAGGGGCTTGCGCCGCGCGGGGCCGTGCACTGGAACCTCGTCGCGCCCGAGCTCATCGAAACGGCCGTGCGCCGCAGCGAAGGCACGCTCGCCGACATGGGGCCCTTCGTCGCCGTGACGTCGCCGCACACGGGCCGCTCGCCGAACGACAAGTTCGTCGTGCGGGAACCGTCGTCTGCCGCGGATGTGGACTGGGGCAAGGTCAATCAGCCGATGGAGCCCGCGCACTTCGACACGCTCTTGGCCGATGTGCAGGCGTATCTCGATGGCGCCGAGCACCTGTTCGTGCAGGATCTGTTCGCGGGTGCCGACGAGTCGCATCGGCTGTCGGTGCGCTATGTGACGCCCAATGCGTGGCATGCGGCCTTCGTGCGCAACATGTTCATCCGGCCGGCGCTCGAGCAGCTGGCGGCGTTCGCCCCCAACTTCGCCGTGCTGCATGCGCCCGAGTTGCAGGCGGATCCGGCGCGCCATGGCACGCGCACGGGCACGTTCATCGTGCTGAACATCGCCAAGCGCATGATCCTCATCGGCGGCACGCGCTACGCGGGCGAGCTGAAGAAGTCGATCTTCACCGTGATGAACTACCTGATGCCCAAGGCCGGCGTGCTGTCCATGCATTGCTCGGCGAACATCGGCCCGGCCGACGATGTGGCGTTGTTCTTCGGACTCTCGGGCACCGGCAAGACCACGCTCTCCGCTGATCCGGCGCGCGGCCTCATCGGCGACGACGAACACGGCTGGTCCGACACCGGCGTCTTCAACTTCGAAGGCGGCTGCTACGCCAAGGCCATCAACCTCTCGGCCGAGGGCGAGCCCGACATCTACGCGACCACGCAGATGTTCGGCGCCGTGCTCGAGAACGTCGTGCTCGACCCGAACACGCGCAAAGTGGATTTCGCGGATCAGTCGATCACCGAGAACACGCGTGTCTCGTACCCGTTGCACTACATCCGCAACCATGTGCCGAGCGGGCGCGGCGGCCATCCCAAGAACGTCGTGTTCCTCACCGCCGATGCCTTCGGCGTGTTGCCGCCCATCGCCAAGCTCACGCCCGAGCAGGCGATGTACTACTTCCTCTCGGGATACACGGCGAAGGTCGCGGGCACCGAGCGTGGTGTGACCGAGCCGCAGGCGACGTTCTCGGCGTGCTTCGGCGCGGTGTTCCTCGTGTGGCACCCCACCAAGTACGCGCAGATGCTCGGCGAGCTCTTGGCCACGCACCAGTCGCGCGTGTGGCTCGTGAACACGGGCTGGACGGGTGGTCCGTACGGCGTGGGCTCGCGCATGAAGCTCGGCCTCACGCGGTCCATGCTGACCGCCGCGATCAGCGGTCACCTCGACGGGGCGTCGTACACCACGGATCCGATCTTCGGCTTGTCGCGTCCCGCGAGCTGCCCAGGCGTGCCGGACGCGGTGCTCGATCCACGCCAGACGTGGAGCGATGCCGCAGCGTACGACACGCAGGCCACGAAGCTCGCGGGCATGTTCCGCGAGAACATCACGAAGTTCGGCGACGCGGTGTCGGCCGACATCCTCGCGGCCGGCCCGCGCGGCTGAGGCCGATCGGACGCCGATCCTCGGATCGGCGTCCGACACGCATGATGGATACGGTCCGCGACCCACTCTGGCAAACGATCCGGCTCGACGCGCTCGCGCGGCGGCTGGTGGACACCCCCGTGGTGCAACGGCTGCGCTACGTGCGGCAGTTGGGACACGCGCACTTGGTGTACCCTGGCGCGAACCATTCGCGCTTCGAACATGCGCTGGGCGCGCACGAACTCGCGCGACGCACCGTCGCCTTGCTCGATGAAGGCTGCCAGCTCGACGGCATCGACCCCATCGAAGGGGCGATCGCTCGCGCCGCGGCCCTCCTCCACGATGTGGGGCATTACCCCTATTCGCACGCGCTGGAAGAGATCGGCGTTCCGCACCACGAAGCGGTCGCCGCTCCCCTGATCACCAGCGGCCCGGTCGCAGAGATCCTGCGCGACGCCCTCGGCGCATCGGCGCCGGCCCGCGTGATGGCCATGATCCGCGGCGACAGCGAGAGCCCGCTCGCGGGCCTCATCAGTGGCTCGACCGACCTCGACAAGCTGGAGTACCTCCGGCGCGACGCGCTGATGTGCGGCGTCCCCTACGGCGTGATCGACGTGGATCGGCTCATGCACGCGCTCGTCGTCGTGACCGATCCCACGACGGGACGCCTGACCATCGGCGTGCGTGCGAAGGGGCTCTCGGCCCTCGAGTCGTTGTTGTTCGCGAAGTACCAGATGTACCGCAACGTGTATTGGCATCATGCGGTCCGCAGTGCGACGGCGATGTACAAGCGCATGGTGGAGGACGCCCTCGCCGAGGGCCGCATCACGGCGGAGCATCTCGCCGGATTCACGGATGAAGGTCTGCTCCACGCGCTCGGCACGACGGATCAGCCGTCCTTGCTCATCGCGTTGCGCGATCGTCGCTTGTTCAAGCGCATCGCCGAAGCGCCGGCGGCGGATCTCGACACGGATGCGTTGGAGTGGATCGCCACCGACCGAGGGCGCGTACGTGCGGCCGAGGCGGCGCTGGCGCACCGCGTGGGGCTGCGGAACGGGGAGGTGTTGATCGACTTCCCCGCGAAGACACAGATGCTCGGGCTCGATCTGCCGCTGTTAGAACGCGATGGAACGGTCGGGCATCTGACCAATGCGGGCCGCGCGGGGGCGATCGATCTCCCGGCGATCGCCGCGTCGTTGTATCGCTCGGCGCGCTGGCTGCGCGTGTTCGCGGCGCGGCCGGCCGAGGTGTCGCTGCCAGACGTGCTCGGGGTCCTCGCGGCGCACTAGGGCACCGCCGCGCTGGGAGCGGTCTACGGCGCGGTGCGCGTCCGCCCGTGGGCGAGCGCGAGCTCGCGGGCGATGCCGCGGTAGAACGCCGACTCTTCGCGCTTCTCGTCGTCGTCGAGCGCCAGCGCACACCGCTCGAGGGCGTACAACAGATTCCCGAGATACAACTCCGACAAGGCCCCGACCGTCGGCTCCGAGGACGTGTTGGACTCAGGCACGCTCGTCCACGTCGTCAAAACCCTCGACCCGGATCACGATCGCCGTGATGTTGTCGAGTCCGCCCAGGCCATTGGCCTCGGCGATCAACGCGTCCACGATCCGCCCTGCGCCGGAGCGCGCCAGCAACATCGTCTGCAGACGGCGGTCGTCGACCATCCCCGTGAGCCCGTCGCTGGCCACGAGGAAGACATCCCCGATCGCCATCTCGCCGGCGTACACATCGGGCTCGACCGAATCACCCGCGCCCACGCATCGCGTGATGACGTTGGAGTACGGATGGTAGCGCGCCTGCTCAGGCGTGAGGAAGCCGGCGTCCACCTGCTCCTGCACGTAGGAGTGGTCCTTGGTGATCTGGGTGAGCATCCCGTCGCGGAGCAAGTACACGCGCGAGTCACCCACCTGCCCGATGAGATACCGCCCATGCGTCATCAGGAGGACGGACGCCGTCGTACCCATGCCCTGCTTATCAGACTCGGCGAGCATGCGCTCGTAGATGGCGCGGTTGGCCGTGCGGAGCACATCGGCCATGGTCGTGGATGCCGCGGGGTCGCGCACGTCCTTCACCGGCGTCAGCTCCCGCGCAACGATCTGCACGGCCATCTCGCTCGCGACCTCGCCGGCCGCGTGCCCGCCCATCCCGTCGGCGACGACGAATATGCCGCGCTCCACTGAGGCGTCGGCGAAAAAATTATCTTCATTCCCGCTGCGGACCATACCAACGTCCGTGCGAGCGGCGATCGATAACTGCACGCGCTCAGCCCTTAATGAGGAAATAGACCCCGACCACCGCCCCCATCACCACCACGCCCCACACCCCTCCTGGCAGGGCGAAAGAGGTCCACGCCCAGCAACGGCCAGGCGCTCGTCGAGTGACTGGGGAAACTACCGGTCGCGGCGCTGGCGCGGCAAGCGTCAGGCCGCCCCGTCCGTCGAAACCCGGACATCCCCAGCTTGGAGCCGGTACAGCTTCTCGTACAGCCCCCCCTGCCGGAGGAGCGCCGTATGGCTCCCCCGCTCCGCCACCAGGCCGTGGTGGAGGACGAGGATCTCGGTCGCCGCCGTGATCGTGCTCAGCCGGTGCGCGATCGCGATGGTGGTGCGCCCACGCATCAGTGTCTCAAGGGCGCTGTGGATCGCGCCCTCGATCTCGCTGTCCACCGCACTCGTGGCCTCGTCGAGGATCAGGAGCTCGGGGTCGGCGGCCACGGCGCGCGCGAACGACAGCAGCTGGCGCTCGCCCACGCTCACCGAGGCCCCCCGCTCCCCCAGCACCTGGTGAAGCCCCTGCGGGAGCTGGGCGATCACGCGGGTCGCCCCGACGTCGTCGATCGCCTTGGTCACGGCGGCATCATCCAGCGGTGCGCCCAGCCGGATGTTCGAGGCCACGTCGCCCGCGAACAAGAAGATGTCCTGTTGCACATAGGCCAAACGCTCGCGCACGGCCGCGAGCGGCAGCTCCCTGAGATCCACGCCATCGAGCAGGATGGCCCCCCGCTGCGGGTCGTAGAAGCGCAGCAGCAGACTCACCACCGTGGTCTTGCCCGCGCCCGTGTGTCCGACCAACGCCAGCGTCTCCCCTGGCCCCACAGCGAACGACACGCCCCGCAGGACCCAGGTCGGCGTACGGCCCTCCTCGGCGGCCTGCTCGGCATCGTACGCGAACCACCCGTCGCGGAACTCGACGTGCGCGCCCGCCCCGCGCCGCCGCGGGCCGAGCGCCGCGGTCCCCGTGTCCGGCACCGTCGGCACCTCGTCGAGCAGTCGGTAGATGCGCTCGGCCGACGCCATGGCCTGCTGCAACGTGTTGAACTTGTCCGAGAGGTCCTGGAGCGGCTGATAGAACCGCCGCGCCAGCTGGAGGAAGGCGGCCAGCGTGCCGACCGTCACCGCGTTGCCGGTCACACCACGGGTGGCCGACACGATGAGCATCGCCAGCGCGACGGTCGTGAGCAGTTCGATCGCGGGGAAGTACAGGGCGTAGGCCGTGATCGAGCGCAGATGCGACTGCAGATGATCGTCGTTGAGCGCCGCGAAGCGCGCGCGCTCATCGCGCTCCCGCCCGAAGAGCCGCACCAACCGTATGCCCGCCAGCCGTTCCTGGAGGAAGGCATTCAGTGTCGCGAGCCGGCCTCGGACGTCCCGGTACGAAATGCGCACCTGCCGCTGGAACACGTGCGATACCCCCGCGATCAACGGCACCACGGCGAAGGCGGCCAGCGCGAGGCGCCAGTCCACCCACAGCATCAGGAGGCCGATGGCCGCCAGCGTGAAGAGATCGCCCAGCCCCGCGACGACGCCCGAGGTGAACAGCTCGTTCAGCGACTCCACATCGGCGGTGACGCGCGTGACCAGCCGCCCCACCGGATTGCGGTCGAAGAACGGCACCGACAACCGTTGCACCTGCGCGAAGACCTCGGCGCGCAGGTCGTGCATCACGCGCTGCCCGAGGATCGCGGTGAGCACCGTTTCGCCGTAGCCCGCGGCGAACTGCACCATGAGCACCAGAATGAAGAACACGGCGTCGCGCAGGATGAGCGCCGCGTCGCCCGCCGGGATGGCCACATCGAGGACATGCCGCGTGAGCAGCGGTCCCGCCAACTGCACCAGCCCGTCGATCATGAGGACGACGACGGCGCCGAGCACCAACCCCCAGTACGGGCGCACGGAACGGAACAGCCGCCGCACCAGTTGCCCATCGAAGGTGCGTCCGGTGACGTCGTCGTCCTGCTGGAAAGCGCGGGGGGCGGTCATAGGGCGAACGCTAGTCTCGGGGCCGGATCCTCCCAAGGGGCACGGGCCACGCGAGACGCCCCACTAGATTCCTCTCGTGCACGGTCGCCTCAGTGTGCGCGGTGCCCGGCAGCACAACCTGAAGAACATCTCGGTCGAGCTCCCGCATCGCGCGATCTCCGTCATCACCGGTCCCTCGGGCTCGGGCAAATCGTCGCTGGCCTTCGACACGATCTATGCCGAAGGACAGCGCCGCTATGTCGAGTCCTTGTCGGCGTATGCGCGGCAGTTCTTGGAACGCATGCCCAAGCCCGATGTGGATCACATCGACGGGCTCGCGCCGGCCGTGGCCATCGAGCAGCGCAACCCGTCGCGGTCGTCGCGGTCCACCGTGGGCACCGCGACGGAGATCTACGACTACCTGCGGCTCCTGTGGGCGCGCATCGGCGTCGCGGTCTGCCCGCAGTGCGGGGAGGTGCTCCGGCCCGACAGCCCGGGGGGCGCCGCCGATCGTATCCTCACCGCCCCGGCGGGCACGCGGTTCATCGTCGCGTTCCCGCTCAAGCGGTCGCCGCTGATCACGCACGACGTGATCGTCGAGAACCTGCGCTCGCAGGGGTTCGTGCGCATCATCGCCGATGGCGACGCGCTGCACCTCGATGATCTCGCGACCACGCCCCGTGATCTCGTTCGCGTGAAGGAATTGCTGGTCGTCGCTGACCGACTCAGTGTCGATGTCACGGCGCGCGCCCGCGTGACGGACGCCCTCAGCACCGCGTTCCGCGAAGGCGATGGGGACGCCGTCGTGCTGTTCCCCACGGCCGTGTCACTCGAGGGCGACGCGGCGGCGCGCACCCGTTTGCCGCTGACCGAGCGCTTCGAGTGCCGCAACGACGGCACGCGGTTGCCCGAGCCCACGCCGCAACTGTTCTCGTTCAACAATCCGCGCGGCGCGTGCAGCACGTGCAATGGGTTCGGCGCCAACTTGCAGTATGACGAGCGGCTCATCGTCCCCGACGTCGGCAAGTCGCTCAAGGACGGCGCGATCCATCCGTGGACCATGCCGCGCTACGAGGCCAAGCGCCGCGCTTTGGTGGAGTTCGCGCGCAAGGAAGGCATCGCCGTCGACAAGCCGTGGTCCACGTTCACCGCGGCGCAGCGCAAGACGCTGCTCCACGGCAAGGCCAAGGGCTACCTCGGCATCTTCCCGTTCCTCGTGGCGCTCGAGGAGAAGCGGTACAAGCAGTACATCCGCGTGTTCCTGCGGCAGTACCAGACGGCGCAGGAGTGCACGGACTGTCAGGGCACGCGCCTCACCGCCGACGCGCGGCAGATCCGCGTCAACGACCGCGCCATCACCGATGTCACCGCGCTCGCGGTGCGTGAGCTGCGACCCTGGCTCGACGGACTCACGCTCAGCGCCCGCGATCAGCAGATAGCCGATCACATCCTGCGCGAAGCGCGAGCCCGCGTGCGCTTCCTAGACGAAGTGGGCCTCGGCTACCTCACGCTGGACCGCGCGGGCCGCACGCTCTCGGGCGGCGAAGCGCAGCGCATCGCGCTCGCCAACGCGCTCGGCTCGGCGCTCGTGGATACGCTGTACGTGCTCGACGAACCGACCATCGGGCTGCACCCCCGCGATGTGGGCCGCTTGCTCGCGCAACTCGAACGCCTGCGCGATGGCGGTAACACCGTCGTCTTGGTCGAGCACGACCTCGACGCGATGCGCATGGCCGACTACATCGTGGAGCTCGGCCCCGTGAGCGGCGAGCAGGGCGGCTACGTGGTGTTCGCCGGCGAGGCGTCGCGGGTGTCGGAGAGCCCGCTCACGGGCCAGTATATGACTGGCGAGCGCACGATCCCTGTGCCCACGCGCCGCCGCAAGGCCGGCCCGCGCTGGCTCGCGCTCACCGGCGCCACCGCCCACACGCTCAAGGGCGTCGATGTGAAGATCCCCGTGGGCGCGCTCACGGTGGTCACCGGCGTGAGCGGCAGCGGCAAGAGCACGCTCGTGCACGATGTCCTGTTCCACGCGCTGGAACGCGTGCTCACCGGATCGCACTCCGCGCGCGAGCACTTGGGTGAGGTCGTCGGTGCGTGGAAGACCCTCACGGGGTGGGAGGGCTTCACGGAGGTCGTGCTCGTGGATCAGGAGCCCATCGGTCGCTCGCCGCGCTCCAATCCCGTCACGTACGTGAAGGCCTTCGACGCCATCCGCAAGATCTACGCGGATCTCCCGCTGTCGCGGCAGCGGAAGTACACCACCGGCACCTTCTCTTTCAATGTGGCCGGTGGCCGCTGTGATGCCTGCGAAGGCGCCGGCCATGTGCAGATCGAGATGCAGTTCATGGCCGACGTGTACGTGCCCTGCGACTTCTGCGGCGGCCAACGCTTCAAGCCCGACGTGCTCGACGTGAAGTACTTCGGCAAATCGATCGTCGATGTGTTGCAACTCACGGTGGACGAGGCCATTCGCTTCTTCCCCCACGAGGAGAAGCTCGGCCAGGCCCTGTGGGAAGTGCAACAGGTCGGCCTCGGCTACCTCCGCTTGGGGCAGCCGGCCACGACCCTCTCCGGCGGTGAGGCCCAACGCCTTAAGATCGCCCGCGAGCTGGCGCTCACGGCCAAGGGCAAAGGCAAGAAGATCTACATCCTCGATGAGCCCACGACCGGCCTCCACCTCCGCGACGTCGAGCGCCTCTTGGGCGTTCTCGACCGCTTGGTCGAGGCCGGCCACACCGTGGTGGTCATCGAGCACCATTTGGACGTGATCCGCCACGCCGACTGGCTCATCGACATGGGCCCCGACGGCGGCACCGACGGCGGGCAGGTGGTAGCGATGGGCACGCCCGAGCAGGTCGCCGAGGGCGATGGCGCCACAGCCCAAGCCCTAAAGCCCCGTGCTTCCCGTGCTTCTCTTGCCACTCGTGCTCCCGCCCGTTGACCCCTCCCCGGCGACCCTTTAGTTTTCCGTTCTTATTCCCGAGTAGCTCAGGTGGTAGAGCAGGTGACTGTTAATCACCCTGTCGGGGGTTCGAGTCCCTCCTCGGGAGCTGTACCAGAACGTCATAACAGGGGTCCAGCGCTCGCGCTGGGCCCCTGTTCCGTTGTGCCTACGTCCTGCCGCTCAGCGCGCCGCGGGCGGCACCACCGTCGGAAGCCCCAACGCGCGGAGTCGGCCATCCAGACGACTGAGCGCGCCACGCTCGACCGCCGTCAGGTTGGCCAACTCACGATCCAGCTCGTCGGTGAGCGCCCGAAGCACGATGTACGCCGCATCGGTGGGACGCGCATCGCCGGTCTCCACACTGCGCCGCAACGCATGCAGGCGGTTGCCGAGGCGGATCGGATAGTTGAGCGGATCCTGTCCACTCCGGTTGCGCCACTGGTACAGCTGCTCCTCCACCGCGAGCAGCCCCGCCAGCACGGTGTCGGCCACCGCGAGCGCGGCGGCATCGGTCGTCGCCCCACGGCGCTGTTCGACGATCGCGCGCGTGTTGCGCAGGCGGATCACGGCGTCGTTCGTGCGATCCTCCTGCGCCAACGTGCGCACCGCGAAGGTGAACTGCGCGCGAAGGTCGGAGTCATCGACCTCCGTGTTACGCCGATCGCGCGCGACCATGAATGGCTGACGCTCCACCACGCCGGCCACCTCGACCTCGACCGTGTAGCGGCCCGGCACGGCCAGCGGCCCCTGCTCTGGGCGCGCCCCCCAGATGATCATGCAGTCGAAGGCCAGGGCCCCCTCGTATCGCAGATCCCACTCCCACGTGTTGAGACCCGCGCGCGTCGGTGGATTCCCAGGGACGATCGGACCGCGCTCACACCCGGGGACCGACGACGAGGGCGCTGGTGGCGGCGTGCGGCGCCCGACCCACGAGCGCACCACCACCCCCGCGCTGTCGCGGATCCGCAGCGTGAGTTGTTCCGCATCAGCCGCTAAGTGGTACTGGATGCGCGCGGTGTTCACGCGCCGGACCGCGAGCGCTGGGGCGAACACATGGACCGGCTTCGCCGCCGTCGCTGCGGTGCCCGAACGCAGCGGCTCGATCGACGGCAGGATCCACATGCCACGGCCGTGCGACGCGATCACGAGATCAGCGCCAGCCACCACCACGTCCACCACCGGCGTCACCGGGAGATTCAAGGACAACGACCGCCACGTACCGCCGTCATCGAACGACACGGAGACGCCACGCTCGGTCCCGGCATACAACAACCCTCGACGCACCGGGTCCTCACGCACCGCATGCGTGATCTCGTCGGCCGCGAGGCCGTTCACGATCTTCGTCCACGTCCGGCCGAAGTCCCGCGTCTTGTACACATAGGGCGCGCGATCGTCGAGCTGATACCGCTTGGCCGCGAGCACCGCACTGCCATGGTCATGCGGCGACGCATCGATCAACGAGATGCGCGCGAACGGCGGCAGGTCGGGCGGCGTGATGTTGGTCCACCGCTTGCCCCCATCGCGCGTGATGTGCACGAGCCCATCATCGGACCCGGCCCAGATCGTCATCGAGTCCCGCCGCGAGGGCGCGATGGTGAACACCGTGCCGTAGATCTCCGGGCCGTTCATGTCCATGGTGATCGGGCCACCCGACAAGCCCAGCGTCGCCGTGTCACCTCGCGTGAGATCATCCGAGATCCGCTCCCAGAACTGCCCACCGTTCTTGGAGCGCCAGATGTGCTGCGACCCCACCATCAACCAACTCGGCGCCACTGGCGAGAACACGATCGGATACGTCCACTGCCACCGCTCGGGCAACGAATACGCAGGCTCGCCACTGAAGAACCGCGGATACACCTGCACATCGCGGATCGCCCCGGTGCGACGATCATAGCGCGTGAGCAACGCACCTTGGCTCCCCGCATAGAACACATCGGGGTTCCGCGGATCGGGGGCGATGTACCCACTCTCGCCGCCACCCACCTGATAGAACCAGTCGCCTAGCGTGCCGCGCGGCGGTTGTTGCGGCGTCGTCGCGCTCGGCACGCAGAAGGTGGTGTTGTCCTGCTGAGCGCCGCACCCGTGGTACGGGACGTCGTGCGTCGTGACCACGTGATAGGACTGCGCGGTCGCGAACCGCTGCGCCGTCCACGACGCACCACCAGAGACCGACACCGCGCCACCACCGTCATTGGCGTTGGCGAGCCGCTGGTTGTCGTTGGGTGCGATCCACAGATCGTGATTGTCGCTGTGCGCCACGCGCACTTCGGTCGGGAACGTCCGCCCCGCGTCGTCAGAGCGCCACAGGCCGACATTCAACACGTACACACGATCCTTGACCTGCGGATCGGCCACGAGCCGCGAGTAGTAGAACGCCCGCTGCCGCAGCTTCCGCTCATCACTGCCCCGGCGCCACGTCGCCCCGGCATCGTCCGAGATGAACACCCCGCCGTCCTCGGCCTCGACGATCGCGTACAGCCGATTCCCATCCACCGGCGACACCGTGATGCCGATCCGACCGAGCAGGCCCTGCGGCAGACCGGGGTTGCGCGTGATGTCGGTCCAGGAGGTGCCGCCATCGGTGGATTTGAACAGCCCGCTCCATCGACCGCCGCTCCAGAGCTTCCACGGCGTGCGGTACACCTGCCAGAACGCGGCATAGAGCACGGCGGGGTTCTGCGGATCCATCGCCAGATCGATCGCACCGGCCGAGTCGGAGCGGAAGAGGATCTGTTCCCAGTTGGCTCCGCCATCGCGGGAGCGGTAGACACCGCGCTCGGTGTTGGGCCCGAACGGATGCCCGAGCGCCGCGGCATATACGAGGTCGGGGTCGGTCGGATGCACCCGCACCCGCGCGACCGCCTGCGTGGCCGCGAGCCCGCGATGCTGCCAGGTCCGACCGCCATCGCCGCTGCGATACACGCCATCGCCCTGCAGGATGTTGCCCCGGAGCTGGACCTCGCCCATCCCGATGTACACCACGTCAGGATCCGAGGGCGCGATGCCGATCGCCCCCACCGATGCTGAATTGATCTGCCCATCCGTCACGGGCCGCCACGACGTGCCCGCGTCCGTGGTCTTCCAAAGCCCACCACCGACGGCGCCGAAGTAGTACTCGTTGGGTCGCGCCGTCGTCCCCTCGATCGCCAGTGAGCGTCCGCCACGGTTCGGGCCGACACTCCGCCACTCCAGCCCGCGGTAGACGGAGGGATCCGGGGCCTGCGCGGTCAGCGCGGCTGGGAACAACGATGCTAAGAGCAGGATCAGTCGCATGCTGAACGATACCCCGCCGCGCGGCGCTGGGTCGCGGGCCACGCGGCTTTCGCCGGCGATGGATTCAGGCGAACTTTAGGGACCTCCTACCCCGGACCCGCATGTCAGCGTCCCCCCTCGTCGGGATCATCATGGGCAGCGACTCCGATTGGCCAACGCTGGCCGTCGCGGCTGACCTCCTCACCGAACTCGGTGTCCCCTTCGAAGCGCGCGTCGTCTCGGCGCATCGAACGCCTGATCTGATGTTCGAGTACGCCGCGTCCGCCGAATCGCGCGGTCTGCAGTGCATCATCGCCGCCGCTGGCGGCGCCGCGCACCTGCCCGGCATGGTCGCGAGCAAGACACTCGTGCCAGTGCTCGGAGTGCCCGTCGCGGCCACGATGCTCAACGGCGTCGATGCTTTGCTGAGCATCGTGCAAATGCCGGGCGGAGTGCCGGTCGGTACGCTCGCGATCGGCAAGCCGGGCGCCACCAACGCGGCGATCCTTGCCGCCGAGATCGTCGGCATCGGACGGCCCGCGGTGCGCGAACGACTTCGAGCATATCGTGAGGCCCGCCGCGACGCGGTGCTCCAGCAAACGCTTCCACCACATCATTCGTGAAACCGATCCTCCCCGGCGCGACCATCGGCATCCTCGGCGGTGGTCAGCTCGGTCGTATGACCGCCTTCGCGGCGCGCACGCTTGGCTACCACGTCAACGTCCTCGATCCGGATCCGCACGCGCCGGCCTTTGCGGTCGCGAACACCGCGATCACGGCGCCGTTCGACGACGAGATCGCCGCCGCGCGACTCGCCGAGAGCTCCGATGTCGTGACGCTCGAGATCGAGCAGGTCTCCACCGTCACCATCGAAGCATGTGCGCGCTTCGCGCCCACCCGCCCGAACGCGGCGGCGGTGTACACGGTGCAAGAGCGCGGCAGGCAGAAGGAGTTCCTCGCGTCGCATCGCTTCCCGCTCGGTCCGTTCCGTATCGTCGAGAATGCCG
This sequence comes from Gemmatimonadaceae bacterium, assembly GCA_040374005.1. GTDB lineage: Bacteria > Gemmatimonadota > Gemmatimonadetes > Gemmatimonadales > Gemmatimonadaceae > DASRAP01. Next base: position 17,001 of record JBEIVF010000009.1, read on the forward strand.
ACGCGTGCGAGGCGGCCGTGGCGGCGCTCGGGCCGAGCATCGTGAAGGCCACCATGGGCGGCTACGATGGCCGCGGCCAAGCGCGCGTGCGCACGGCCGCCGAAGGACGGGCGGCGTTCACCGACATCGGCGCCCGGCGCTGTGTCGTGGAGCAGTTCCTCGATCTTGACTTCGAACTCTCCGTACTCGTCGCCCGCTCGGCGATGGGCGAGGTCGTCGCGTATCCGCCGTCGCGCAATCACCACGAGGGCGGCATCTTGGTGTGGGCCGTGGTCCCGTCCGGTAAGTCGGCCGCACTCGAAGCGCAAGCGCGCACCCTCGCGACCAACATCGCCGAGCAGCTCGGGATCATCGGGCTCCTCGCCGTGGAGATGTTCGTGACGAAGGACGGCCAGTTGCTCGTCAACGAACTCGCGCCGCGTCCGCACAACACGTATCACCACAGCGAGCGGGCGATGGCGACCAGCCAGTTCGAGCAACTGGTGCGCGCCGTGTGCGGCCTGCCGCTCGGCGACGTCTCCATCGTGCGTCCGGCGGCGATCCACAACCTGCTCGGCGATCGGTGGGACGGGCGCACGCCCGACGCCATCGGGGCGCTGCAGGTGCCACGCGCCCGCTTGCACCTGTACGGCAAGAAGAGTGCACGACCGGGCCGAAAGATGGGGCACATCTCGGGCTGTGGCGACACGGCGGAAGAAGCCCTCGCCGTCGTGCTGGAGTCCTTCCGCCGGTTCTAGTTCGACCCGGCGGCCAGGGTGGTCGCCTTCCCTGCACTCGGTCACTGCGCATGCGTGCTCTGCTCCTGCTGCTCCTCGCGACCGTGAGCGCGCCGCTCGGCGCGCAGTCGTCGCGCCGCGTGGTGCTGATCACGGGATCCACTGACGGGCTCGGCCGCGAGGTCGCGCTGCGCACCGCCGCCACCGGCGCCACGGTGTTGATCCACGGGAGGAATCAGGCGCGTGGTGACTCGGTGGTCGCGCTCATCACGGCGCGGGGACAAGGCCGCGCGCAGTTCTACGCGGCCGATCTCGCGTCGTTCGAGCAGGTCCGCCAGCTGGCCGCCGCCGTGCAGCGCGATCACCCGCGCCTCGACATCCTCGTCAACAACGCCGGCATCTTCCTCGAGCACGAGACGCGAAGCGTCGGTGCTGACGGGCACGAACTCCACTTCACGGTGAACTACCTGTCGGGGTTCCTGCTCACGCGACTCCTGTTACCCACGCTGACCCACGACGGCCCCGCGCGCATCATCAACGTGGCATCACGTAGTCAGCAGCCGATCGACTTCACCGATGTCATGATCGAGCGCGGCTACTCGGCGTCGCGCGCGTACGGGCAGAGCAAGCTCGCGCAGATCACGTTCACGATGGATCTCGCCGCGCAGCTCAGCGGCTCGCGCATCAGTGTCGTCGCCGTCCACCCGGCCTCCGCGATGGCGACGAACCTCGTGCTACGCCGCAGCCCGCGCGCCCAGACCACCGTGGCCGACGGCGCCGACGCGGTGATGGCGCTCATCACGGCCCCGTCGCTCACGAGCGGCTCGTATTTCTTCACGACGACACCCGCCCAGGCCCACGCGCAGGCCTACGATCCAGCGGCCCAGCAGCAACTCCGCACGCTCAGCGAGCGCCTCACCGCCGCCGCACCCCTCGCCCAGGGCGCCCCACGGCCCCGTAGCCAGTGAGGAGGAGCGCAACGAGCCGCGAGCCGTGTGGGCGGCCGTGCTACTTGAGCAGCTCGCGCGCTCCTTCGCAGATCGCCACCACCGCCGGATGCTTCAGCTTGCGCTCCACGCTCAGCGCGTAGAACCGCTCCTTCACCTTATCCAGCGTCGCGACGATCTCCACGTTGAACTGCCGCACGATCTCATCGGCGACCACCGACGGCGCCGCGAACACGCCGTATCCCGCTTGCCCCAGCGTCTTCATCAACGCGGAGTCCTCCACCTCCGCCACGAAGCGCGGCCGCACGCTCTGCTCCAAGAACCAATGCTCGAGCGCACGGCGCATCGCGCTCCCCTCGGTCGGTGCAATGAAGGGCAACTGATTCAGCGACTGCGGGAACTCCCGCCGTGCCTGGCGCGCCAGCTTGGGCGTCCCGAAGATCGTGACCGAGCACTCCCCTAACGGATGATTGAACGCCCGCACCTTGATCGTCGGCGCGATCGGCGTATCCGTGAGGACCACGTCGAGCGCGTGGATCGAGAGCTCGGCCATCAAACGCTCCGAGGCACCATCGCGCACCACGATGCGCGGCGCGTCGGCCATCGCGAACGCGGGGGCGAGCAATCGCCGCACCACCAACTTGGGCAGCTGGTCGGCGACACCAACGACCAACCGCATGGGGCCACCCGAGGGGCGCCCATCGAGCGTCTCTTGTAACTCGCGGCCCAACCCGAAGATCTCCTCGGCGTAGCGATACGCCACCGTGCCGATCTCCGTCAGCACGAGGTTGCGGCCCGAACGCTGGAAGAGTCTCTGGCCCAGCGACTCCTCGAGGGAGCGGATCTGGCCGCTGATCGTGGGTTGCGCGAGCGCGAGCTCCCGCGAGGCCTTCGCGATCGACCCCTCTTTCGCGACGGTCCAGAAGTACAGCAGATGGTGGTAATTGAGCGATGGCATAGGCAATTGCGAAGTATTACATCAATATATCGCTTTTGTCGCGATGTTGCGCTAGGACCCCGCCCTCCCGTCGGCGCGGCCGACCGGGTAACATCACCCTGTGCCCTTACTACCGCTCATCGGCCACGAGCCCACCCTGGCCCGCTTCCTCGCCGCGATCCGCACCAACCGTCTGCCCGCGGCCCTGCTCCTCCACGGCCCCGCCGGGACGGGCAAGGAACGCCTTGCCCTCTGGCTGGCCCAGCGCCTCCTGTGCGACGCGCCGGCGAACGATGGCGCGTGCGGTACCTGCCCGCAGTGCCGCTACGCAGTCCAAGGCGCCCACCCCGACCTCCAGTGGTACGTCCCGCGGATCCGCGACCCGAAGTGGGACCGCACCACCCCCCACGAGGTCATCCTCGCCGACATGGCCGAGGGCATCGAGGAGCGCATCCAGGGCACCAGCAAGAAGGAGCCCAATGGACTGTGGCTCCCCGACGATCCGAAGGCCGGCTACTTCATCAACACCACCCGAGCCCTCGGCGAACGTGCGATCCTCTCGCCGGCGATGGCCAAGCGCCGCATCATCCTGATCCCCGATGTGGAGTTGATGGTGGTGCAAGCGGGCAGCGACTCCGCCGCCAACGCGTTCTTGAAGTTGCTCGAAGAGCCACCCGCGACGACGACCATCATCCTCACGTCCAGCGCGCCGTCGTCGCTGCTGCCGACCATTCGTTCGCGATGCGTGAGTGTCCGTGTGCCGGTGCTCACCGCTGAGGCCTGTGCTGCGTTCGTTGCCCTGCCTGATGTCGCCGCCGCGCTCGACGACGCGAAGATCCCCGCGGGGGCCGCGCGCCGCGCGCAACTCGCCGCAGGTCGCCCCGGCCTCCTGCTCGGTGGCACCGCCAACGACACGGCGCGTCACACCGCGACCTTGTTGCTCGAAGCCGCGCGCGGCACACCCGTCGGCCGCTACGAGGCGGCGTTCCGCCAAGGCAATGCCGGCGCGCGCGGGGCCTTCAGCGACGCACTCGATGCGCTCACCGTGCTCCTGCGCGACGAAGCCGAGCGCGCCGCCGCCGCCGGACGCGACGAGGCCGCGCGCAAAGCCGCGCAGGCCGTGGTGCGCGTCGAGCACGCGAAGGCCGAAGCCTACGGCAACGTCACGCCGTCGCTCGTGACGGCGGCGCTCCTCACCGATCTCGCGCCCCTCGTCTGATGACTGAGTTCTCGCACGTTGACGCCGAGGGCCGCGCCCGCATGGTCGATGTCGGCGGCAAGGCACCCACCGCACGCGTCGCGCATGCCACCGGTGAGATCGTCATGACGCCCGCCACCCTGCAAGCGATCGAAGCGCACGACATGGCCAAGGGCGATGTGCTCACGGTGGCGCAGCTGGCGGGCGTGATGGCCGCCAAGCGCACGGCGGAACTCATCCCGCTGTGCCATCCCATCCCGCTCACGCAGGTGAAGGTGACGTTGCACCCCGACGTGAACATCCCCGGGGTACGCTGCGACGCCGAGGTGCGCACCATCGGCGTGACCGGCGTCGAGATGGAAGCGCTCACCGCCGTGAGCGTGGCGCTCCTCACCGGGTACGACATGGCCAAAGCCGCCGAGAAGTCGATGGAGATCCGCGGCATCCGCGTGCTGTGCAAGCAGGGCGGCGTGCACGGCGACTACACCGCGCCGCCGCGGTAACGACCGCACGCGCTAGCGCACGCGGATCGTCTTCCCGGCCACGAGCTTGTCCGTCCGCATCCCATTCAGACTCTTGAGGCGCGACACCGTCGTGCCGTGGCGCTGGGCGATGCCGCTGAGCGTGTCCCCGCGGCGCACCGTGTAGCGCGAGCTACTGCTTGACGCGCCGGCGGTCGCCTCGCGCACCGTGCGCGCCGCCGCGAGGGTCGCGGGCGTGGGAAGGAGCACCGTCGTCCCCGCGCGCAAGGCACCGCTCGCGAGCACCGTGAGCTTCGGGTTGTACTGGCGCACAAGGGTCGTGGTGACCCCGACTTGTTTGGCGAGCCCCGTGAGCGTCTCGCCCTGCACGACCTCGTGCGTGCGCACACCGGACCGCACCGTGTCGTCGAGGGCCGCGAGGCGATCATCGAAGCCGCCCGCACACCCCTGCGGCACACGCACGACGACGCCGTCACGATCGGGCGGCGTCATCCCGCGCAAGAACTGCCCGTTGAGCGCGACGATGTCGCGCGCCTCCACCCCACACGCCGCCCCGACCCCGGCGAGCGCCGTCGCCGGCGCCACCAACACCGTGTCGAACACGAACGCCGGTTGCGTGTCGATCACGAGGCCGAACGCCCGCGGGTCACGCCCGATCAATGCCGCGGCGATCAACTGTGGCACGTAGTCCTTGGTCTCCTTCGCGAACGCATCCGTCGAAGCGAGCATGAAGAACCGATCGTCGGGCTTGGTGCGCGTCAGCTCCTTGGCGAAGCGCGAGAGACCGCGCTGTACACGCCCCGGGCCGCCGTTGTACGCGGCCGCCGCGAGGTACAGCGAACCGAACTGCCCCTGCAACTGCTGCAGGAAGCGCACCGCCGCGTCGGTCGAGCGGACCACATCGCGACGCTCGTCCATCCACCAATCCACGCGCAACCCCACACCGCGCGCGGTGGCGGGCATGAACTGCCACATCCCGACTGCCGCCGACGACGAGTACGCATCGGGGTCGAACCCGCTCTCGATCAACGCGAGGAATCGGAAATCCTCGGGAATGCCGCCGGCCCGGAGCCGCGACCGGATCATGGCGTCGTAGCGCGTCCCACGCGACAACCGCTCTTGGATACGGACCCTCGCGGTGCCGCTGAAGACGCCCACGAAATGCCCCACGCGAGCGTGGTCGGCATAGGCGTCGATCGCGAGCACGGGCACGGGTAGGGTGTCCGCCACGGCCACGTCGGCATCACTCGCGACCACCAAGGAGGAGTCGCCGTGCGACCGCTCCGCTCCGCGGTCGACCGCCGTTGCGTCCAGCGCACCGGGCACCACCGCCTCCGGTGCCTCGGCCGCCACCACCTCGGGAACCGGCGCGACCGCAGCAGCCGGTGTGACGGGCAAAGACCGCGCCGAGGGGAGCGGCTGGTACGGCGCGCACGCGGTGAACGACAGGATCACCGACAGCGAACCGACCATCCGGGGCAACGCGCTGGAACGTGGCGACATCACTCGATGGATTGAGGACTGCAACGATGCCGACGCCTCGCGGACCTCGGCCTGACGTTGAGAACCTATACCCAGAGACACCCACGGGGGAACCGCAGGAAGCCCGTGGGGCCCCTGCGGAGGCCCGTCAGGGCGCTGCCGTCACCCGCTGGTAGTCGGCGACCAGCCCATCGAAGATCTGGTCCCACTCGTGCCGGACGGCCTCCCGGCGCGCCGCATGCCCCAGGCGCGCCCGTCCCGCATCGTTCGCCACCAGGGCCGCGACCTGCGCCGCGAGGGACGACGCGTCGCCCGCGCGGAACAGCGCCGCCGTGTCGGCATGCGCGAACTCCGTCGTGGGCCCACGGTCGGGCGCGATCACCGCGAGCCCACTGGCCATCGCTTCGAGCACGACGTTCCCGAACGTCTCGGTCTCGGACGGGAAGATGAAGAGATCCGCCGTGGCGTACATCTGACTCAGGGCATCGCCACTGAGTCGGCCCGTGAAGATCGTCCCCGCGGGCGCCACCGCGCGCGCCTTCTCCGCCGAGGGCCCGTCACCCGTCATCACGAAGCGCACGCGACCCGGCATCTGGGCCGCGACCTGCTGCA
>JBEIVF010000139.1:0-5458 GCA_040374005.1 Gemmatimonadaceae bacterium
GATCCTGGCATCGGCGTCGCGCGCCATGCCGAGGCGGGGTACGGCATCGCGGTGGCCACCGCATCGGCGCAACATCTCGATCTGCCGATGCATCCGACCACGCGCGACTGATGCTCAGTTCCAAGTTCACGCCGTGGGACCTGCCGCGGTTCGCGGTGAAGTACGCCCGGCTCACGATGACGCGGCGGCCGCTGTTAGTGCACTTCGAGGTCACCATGCGTTGCAATGCGCGCTGCGGGTTCTGTGACTACTGGAAGACGCCGGCGGCGGCCAAGGACACGGAGCTCGCGTCCTTCGCGGACGCCGCCCGGTACTTCGACCCGATGCTCATCACGTTCACGGGCGGCGAGCCTTTGCTGCGCCGCGACCTTGAGGACGTGGTCGGCGCGGTCCGGCAGGCGGTGCGCACGTCGTACAACACGATCATCACGCACGGCGCCATGCTCACCGCCGAGCGTGGACGCTCCCTGTGGGACGCGGGCATCCATCAGTTCAACATCTCGTTGGACTACCTCGATGGTCGGCACGATGCCGCGCGCGGGATCCCGGGGCTGACGGAGAAGATCTGGAGCGCGGTGGACGGCATGCGCGCCGCCGGGATCGACAACATCCGCTTCAACACCGTCCTCAAGGCCGACAACCTCGATCAAGCCCTCCCGTTGGTGCACCGCGCGGCGTCACTCGGCTGCGGCGTGAACTTCTCGCTGTACACCGATCTCAAGAACGGGAATGCGGATCACCTGATCCGCGACGAGCGCGTGCGTGAGTTGCAGCACGTGATCGACGCACTCCTCGCGTACAAGCGCCACCGGCGCGGCGTGATCACGAACTCCGATCACTACTTGACCGAGATCCCCCGGTACGTGCGCGGCGACGTGACGGAGCCCTGTCAGTCGGGCATCCGCACCATCCACGTGGATCCGACGGGGCATGTGAAGCGCTGCCCGGATTTCCCCACCGATTTCCACTGGCGGGACTTCGCGCGCTACACGCCCATCGCGTGCAACGATTGCTTCTACGCGTGTCGCGGCGAAGCGCAGGCGCCACTCACGCTCGCGCGCTTGCGCGACATCACCGCCTGATGCGAGTCCCCGCGACGATCTTCGTGGGCGCGCGCGAGGTCGTGACGCTTGACGGCCCTGCCGGCGCCCGACGCGGGACGGCCATGCGTGAGGTGGAGGTGCGCACGGACACCGCGGTCGTGATGCAGGGCGATCGGATCGCGGCGGTGGGCCCGGAGCAGGCGTTGCGCGCGGAGTGGGCGGACGCGCAGGTCGTGGACTGTGCCGGCGGGGTCCTCACGCCGGGGCTGGTGGATTCGCACACGCATGTGGTGTTCGGGGCCGGGCGCTTCGCGGAGCACGAGCTGCGGGCCACCGGCGTCCCGTACATGGAGATCGCCCGGCAGGGCGGGGGCATCCACGCCTCGGTACGCGATGTGCGGACGCGTACGGTGGACGAGTTGGTCGCGCTGGCGCTTCCGCGCCTTCGGGCGATGGCCGCCAGTGGGGTCACCACCGTCGAGATCAAATCCGGCTACGGGCTGTCGCTCGACGACGAGCTGCTGATGCTCCGGGCGATCCGCCGGCTCGCGATCGAGTCGCCGCTCCGCATCGTGCCCACCTTCTTGGGAGCGCACGAGATCCCGCTCGAGTACCGCGAGCTGCCCGATGGTCGCGCGGCGTACCTCACGGAGCTCTGCGATGTCATGCTCCCGACGGTCGCCACGCAGGGGCTCGCGCGGTTCGCCGACATCTTTTGTGAGCCGGGGGTGTTCACCATCGACGAGGCGCGGCGCTACCTGCAGCGGGCGCGCTTGAACGGCCTCGGCCTCAAGCTGCACGCCGACGAACTCGAGGGCAGTGGCGCGGCGGAGCTGGGCGTGGCGCTGGGGGCCGTCTCGGTGGATCACTTAGCGGCGATCTCGCCGGCAGGCATCGCCGCGCTGGGGACGGCGCCCACGGTGGCCACGCTGCTCCCGGGCACCATGCTGTTCCTCGGTCGCGAGCGACAGGCCCCCGCCCGGGCGCTGATCGACGCGGGTGCCGCCGTGGCGCTGGCCACCGACGCGAACCCTGGCACCAGTCCGATCCTCAACCTCGGGATCATCCTCACCCTCGGGGTGAGCGTCTTGCGCCTTCGGGTCGCCGAGGTACTGACCGCAGCCACGGTGAATGGCGCCGCGGCACTCGGGTTGGCCGATCGGGTCGGGCGGTTGAGTCCGGGGTGCTCGGCGGACGTTGCCCTGTGGGACGTGACCGATCATCGCGAGATCCCGTATTGGTTCGGCGAGCGGATGTGCCGAGCCTCGTGGTCCCGTGGAAAACCTTGTCACCCCTAGGGGCGGCATCGTACCATGGCTAAGTTTATCGCTCCAAGACCGTTGCCCCCCGCCCGTGACCGATGTCGATCGTCGAAAAGCTGAAGAAACGAGCGGCTGAGTTCGAGGCCAAGAAGCAGGCCGACAAGGCCATCGCGACGTACCGCGAGATCTTCAACGCGTGGGAGCGCGAGGACCTCGGGAACGTCGAGGTCTCGCTCTACAATCGGGCCGGCGATCTGATGCTCCGCGAGGGCCAGGTCGGCGACGCCGTTTCGTCGTGGGAGCGGGCGGTCGATCTGTACGCCGATGGCGGCTTCCACAACCACGCGATCGCGCTCTGCAACAAGATCCTGCGCAATGCGCCGGGACGCACGTCGGTGTACTACACGCTGGGCAAGATCAGCGCGCAGAAGGGGTTTCGTGGCGACGCCAAGAAGAACTTCCTCGAGTACGCCGATCGTAAGCAGCAGTCGAACGAGATCGACGAGGCCTTCCGGGCGCTGAAGGAATTCGCCGACCTCTGCCCGGACGAGGACGACATCCGGCAGATGCTCGCCGACCAGCTGGCCAAGCTGGGACGCATCGACGAAGCGGTCGAGCAGCTGCAGCTGCTGTATGACCGCTATGAGACGGCCGGCGCGAGCGCCGAGGCGGCCGCGACCGTGGAGCGCATGAAGGCTATCGACCCGACGGTCGAGCCCCGCCGCACTGGTCCCCGTCGGTCCGCGGAGACGCAGGGGCTGGTGTTCATCGACCTCGATGACCCCACGCCCCGGCGGAGTTCGGCCATGGCCGCGCCAGCGCGCGTGCAAGAGCCCGTACCCGCGGCGCCTCCGGCCGAGATCCCGCTCCTCGAGCTGCACGAACCTGAGGAGCCCGTGGTGGTGCGCGACGGTCTGGAGGCCGACAACGACTTCGTCTCGCTCAGCGATTGGTTGCGTGACGAGGCAGGGTCCAAGTCCACGCGCATGGTGGTGGACGAAGACGCACCGTCGGGTGACGAGGACGCCTACGTCAAGGATTTGCCCCGGAAGTTCACGCCGGGTGTCGCCGAGAACGTCGAGCAAGAGGACCACGAGAGTCACTACCATCTCGGCGTCGCGTTCAAGGCGATGGGGCTCATCGACGAGGCCATCGCCGAGCTCCAGAAGGCCCTCCGTGGCACATCGCAGCGCGTCCGGACCTTCGAAGCCCTGGGACAGTGCTTCGCCGAGAGGGGGCAGGTGCAGGTGGCGATGACCATCCTCCAGCGGGCGCTGGTGGAACCCGGTGCTGGGGACGATCAGTTAGTCGGCGTGTTGTATCTCCTCGGCAATGGCGCGGAGGACCTCGGTCGACCGGCCGAGGCGATCAGCTACTACCAGCGCGTCTTCGCGGTCGACATCACATTCCGCGATGTCGCCGACCGCATGCAGCGGCTCGAACAGGCCAGTTGATGAACTCTCCGGACCGCGTGTCGTCCCCCGTCGCTCCCGCCCTCGCGGAGATCCAAGCCCCTATCCGCGAGCGGTTGGACTTGGTCCCGGACCAGATGTGGCGCATCGTCGCCGACGAGGACGATGACCTCGTGCGCGAGGTGAGCCGCCACGTGATGGGGATGCGGGGCAAGCTGTTCCGTCCCACGTTGACGCTGTTGGCCTCGTCCATCGAGGGCACGCCCGAGGATCGCGCGGTGCCGTTGGCCGCCGTGGGGGAGCTGATCCATCTCGCCACGTTGATCCACGATGACTCGGTGGATCACTCGGTGCTGCGCCGCGGCCTGCCCACGGTGAACACGCTCTTCACGCATGAGATCGCCGTCATCTTCGGCGACCATCTGTACGCGCGGAGCGTGGCCGAACTCGCGCGACTCGGGGATCTCGAGCCCATCCGCTTGCTGTCCAACGCCTCGGCGAACATGACCCTCGGTGAGCTCCGCCAATTGGCGTCGTTCGATGCGTTGCAGTTCACCGAGGCCGACTACGACCGCCTCAACCAAGCGAAGACCGCCTCGTTGCTCGGCGCCGTGTGCGAGGTGGGCGCGTTGGCAGGCGCCCCGGCGTTCCGCGCCCCGATGAAGCGCTTTGGCGAGCGCCTCGGGATGGCCTTCCAGATCGCCGACGACCTCTTGGATTACACCGAGGGCGCGGCCGTGACGGGGAAGCCCAGCGGGCTCGATCTGCGCGACCACAAGGTCACGTTGCCGCTGATCGCCGCCATGCGCGAGATGGGCTCGGCTGCGCGCCAGCGGATCGACGCGCTGTTCGCGGACCCGACGCCGAGTGACGAATTGATCGAGGAGGTCGTCGGCATCGTGACCGAGCACGGTGGGCTAGAGTATGCCCGCCAGCGCGGTGACCTGTTCGCTCAGGAGGCCGAGGAAGCCTTGGCATCGGTCCCGCCCAGCCCCGTTCGCGTGGCGCTGATGGACACCCTGAGCTATGTCCTCGATCGGCGCTGGTAAATGGCTTCTACGGGATCCGCAAAGTACCGTCCGGTGTTCCACTTAGTCGTGCTGGCCTCGGGATTCGTCACCGGGGGACTGTTCACGGCCGTCGCGCGGCGTTGGTTGCCGGCGGGGGCGGTGAAGGAGTTCCTCACCACGGGCGTCTCCCCATCGGTCGGCCCCTTGCCCATCGACCTGGTTATACTCAGTTTCAGTGTTGGACCCATCGCATTGGACGTGTCGCTGCTCAGTCTCGTCGGTGTGCTGGTGGCGTACCTGATCGCGCGGTCCCTCTTCTAGGAGTCGTTATGCCGTTCAATCTCGGGATGGGTGAGATCATTCTCATCCTCATGATCGTCCTCTTGTTCTTCGGCGCGAAGCGCATCCCGGAGATCGCCGGCTCGTTCGGCAAGGGCATCAAGGAGTTCAAGAAGAACATGAATGAGGTGCAGCGCTCCATCACGGAGCCCGATGGCGGCAACGAGCGCCTCTCGCCACCACCGATGGCCGCCACGACTCCCGCGGCGACGGAAGAGGCTCGGGAGCCGAAGAAGCTGCTGAACTAAGTTCTCAGCCAGCATGACAAAGGGGCGGGGGGGCGCGCGACGGCCCCCCCCCCCGGCGGGCCACGCACCCGCCCCCCCGGAAAGAGGGGGGGGGGGGTGAGCGGCGGGGGGCGGCGCCGGGCGGGGGGGCACACCGCGGGACAC
>JBEIVF010000271.1:0-2450 GCA_040374005.1 Gemmatimonadaceae bacterium
ACTCCTCCACCGACGCGTAGCGATCGAGGTGGTCCGGCGAGAGGGTGGTCAGCACCCCCACGGCGGGCGCCAGACTCGGCGTGTCGTGGAGCTGGAACGACGAGACTTCGAGCGCGACCCACGCGGGCGGCGACTCCCGCTGCGCGAAGGCCGCGAGTGGCGTGCCGATGTTCCCCGCCGCGACGGCATCAAGGCCGAGCGCCGCGAGCAGATGCGCCGTCAGCGCGGTGGTCGTGGTCTTGCCGTTGGTCCCCGTGATCGCGATGATGCGCGTGTCAGGCAACGCATGGAGCGCCACCTCGATCTCGCTCACGATGGGCACGCCCGCCGCGCGCGCGGCGGCCAACGGCGGGGCCTCTGGCGGCACGCCAGGGCTCACCACGACGAGCGCCGCGCGCGCGATGCGCGCGAGATCATGCCCGCCACCGGCCGCGTCCACGCCGCGCGCTCGCAGCGCCGCGACGGACTGCTCCACCGACTGCCCCGTGCCCCCATCGGAGGCGTACACACTGATGCCGCGCTGCGCGAGCAGGATCGCCGCCGCGCGCCCCGAGCGTCCGAGTCCGATGACCGCTACCTCGCGGCCCGGCAAGGCGTCGAACATCAGCGCACCTTCAGCGTCGTGACCGCGATGAACGCGCACAGGATACCGATGATCCAGAAGCGCGTCACCACCTGCGGCTCCGACCACCCCTTGAGCTCGAAGTGGTGATGGATGGGCGCGCGGAGGAAGACGCGGTGCTTCATGGCGAAGTCCACCCCGAAGCGACGCTTGCGGTACTTGTACACGCTGCGCTGCAGGATCACCGACACCGTCTCCATGACGAACACGCCGCCGATGATCAGCAGCAGGAACTCCGACTTGAGCAGGATGCCGATGGCGCCCAGGGCACCGCCCAGCGCGAGCGACCCCGTGTCACCCATGAACACCCGCGCGGGGTACGTGTTGTACCAGAGGAAGCCGATCGAGGCACCGAAGAAGGCGAGGCAGAAGACGGTCAGCTCACCGGCCCCGCGCATATACAGCACGCCAAGGTACTCGGACGCATCGACGCGACCCATGGTGTACGCGAAGAACGAGAACGCTGCGAACGCGATCCCGGCGAGCCCTGACGCCAGTCCGTCCAATCCATCGGTGAGGTTGACCGCGTTGCTCGTGCCCGTGAGCACGAACGCGACGAACGCGACGTAGATCCAGGCGAGGCCGGCCGTGGCCGGGACGACGAGCACATCCTTCGCGAATGGCAACGTCGTCGATGCCCCCGGCCACGACGTGAGCGGCTCCTGCCATAAGAAGATGCCGAGCAGGACGCCCAGCGTGACCTGCCCGATCAACTTGTAGCGCTCCACCAACCCTTCGTTCTTCAGGCCGTCACGCTTCTGCTTGAGCTTGAGATAATCATCGAGGAAACCGATGGCTCCCATCCAGACGGTAACGACGATCGCGAGGATCACGAACGTGTTGTCGAGGCGCGCCCACAGCAGCGTGGGGATCACACCGGCGGCGAGGATGATCAATCCACCCATCGTCGGCGTCTGGCCCTTGTCCTGATGCGAGTCGGGCGTGCCGTCGCGGATTACCTGCACCACCGCGGCGCGACTCAGCCAGCGGATGAACCACGGTCCCACCAAGAACGTCATCAACAGCGCGGTGACCGCGGCCCCGGCGGCGCGGAACGTGATGTAACTGAAGACGTTGAAGGGCGTGAACCAGGACGACAGCGGCGTCAGGAAATGATAGAGCACAGACCGAGGGAGTAGGGCGCGACCAGCGCGCCCAGAACGAGCGCGCCGCTGACTACAGTACAGACGGCCGGAGGGGGTGTTACGCCACGCCCGCCCACGCCTGGAGCGCGGGGAGGAGTTGTTCAAGGCGGACCCCGCGCGACCCTTTGAGCAGGATGACCGCGTGACGCGCGAGCCACGGTCGGAGTAACGGCCACAGGGCGTCGGGCGTGTCGGCGGCCACGATGCGGGGATCGCCAGGCGCCACGCGGGCCGCCGCCAGCGCACAGTCGCCCACGACCGCGATGACCGCGATGTCGGTCGCGAGCGCTTCGCGGATCAGGGCATCGTGCAGCTCGGGCGCCCGCACCCCAAGCTCCCGCATGGAGCCGAGGATCGCGACCTTGGGGCGCTCGGGGGCCAACGTCACGAGCAACGCCAGCGCCGCCCGCATCGAGCCCGGGTTGGCGTTGTACGCATCGTTGATGAGGAGCGCCTCGCCCAGGGGCCCCACAGCCGACCGCATCGGCGGCAACGTCGTGCGCGCTACGCCCCGCGCGATCGCGTCGTCGCTGACGCCACACTCCCGCGCCACGGCCACGGCGAGCATCGCATTGGCGAGATTGTGGACACCCGGCACCGGCACGCGACACTCGTGTTCGCCAAGGCGGAACCAGCCACAGCCATCGTCGTGCATGCCCCACGCGGTCGGACGCACGTCGCCC
>JBEIVF010000187.1:0-4073 GCA_040374005.1 Gemmatimonadaceae bacterium
CGACGACGGGCGACACTATCTACGCACCCTCGTGACGTACAACCTGGCATCGTGGCCGGGGCTCGATACCGAGTTGGCGAAAACAGAAACGGCGAGCTAACGCTCGCCGTTTTGTTCACCGCATTCCGCCAAACATCCCGCCACCGCCGCCGAAGGGCATCCGGGGCATTCCACCGCCCCCCTTGCCACCGCCGCCGCCCGGGCCGCCGCCCATCTTCTTCATCATCTTCTGCATGTCGCGGAACTGCTCGAGCAGCTTGTTCACCTCGCTCACCGGACGGCCGCAGCCTTTCGCGATACGCGAGCGACGTGAGCCGTTCAGGATCTCCGGCTTCTTGCGCTCCTGCGGCGTCATGGACAACACGATGGCCTCAATGTGCTTCATGCGCTTTGGGTCCATCTTGACGTCCTTCAGCATCTTCGAGTTCACGCCCGGCAGCAGCTTCAGCAGATTCTCGAGCGGTCCGAGCTTCTGCATCTGACGCATCGCCGTCAGGAAGTCCTCGAGGTCCATGCCTTCCTTGCGGACCTTCTTCTCGAGCTTCTTCGCTTCGGTGGCATCGAACGTCTCCTGCGCCTTCTCCACGAGCGACACAATGTCGCCCATCTGCAGAATACGTCCCGCCATGCGCTCCGGATGGAACTCCTCGAGTGCATCCGGCTTCTCGCCAACACCGATGTACTTGATCGGCTTCTTGATGATCCCGTAGATCGAGAGCGCCGCACCACCGCGCGCATCGCCATCGAGCTTGGTCAGGATCACGCCCGTCACATTGAGCGCGTTGTTGAACCCCTCGGCGATCCGCACCGCGTCCTGGCCCGTCATGCCGTCGGCCACCAGCAGGATCTCGTCCGGGCGAATGGCCTCCTTCACGCGGATCAATTCGGCCATCATGTCCTCATCGATCTGCAACCGACCCGCGGTATCGATGATGACGACCTTGTCGCGCGCGCGGCGTCCTTCCTCTACGCCAGCCCGCGCGATCTTCACCACGTCCTGCGTGGTGCGATCGGCGTACACCGGCACGTTGAGCTGCTGGCCCAACGTCTCCAACTGATCGATCGCGGCCGGGCGGTACACGTCAGCCGCCACGAGGCGCGTCGCCTTGCCCTCGGCCGTCAACTTGCGCGCCAGCTTGGCCGCGGTGGTCGTCTTACCGGACCCCTGCAGGCCGACCAACATCACGATCGTCGGCGGCACCGTGCTGAGCTTGAGCGGCTCCCGGCGCTCGCCCAGCATGTTGGTCAGCTCTTCATACACCACCTTGACGAGCTGCTGCGCCGGCGACACTGTCCGCAGCGTGGTGATCCCAACGGCCTTCTGCTCGACGCGCTCGAGGAACTCCCGCGTGAGGTTGAAATTGACGTCGGCCTCCAGGAGGACGCGGCGGATCTCGCGCAGTCCCTCCTTGACGTCGGCTTCGGTGAGCACGCCCCGGCCACGCAGGCGGGCGAACGTGGCTTCGAGCTTCTCGGCAAGTTCGTTGAACATGCGTGTAATTTAACCGCATGCCGCGGCGCCCCCCCCACCCGATCCGGACGGCCGAACACGCACCCGCGGTGCGCCCGCTGTTGGCGCTGCGCTCGACGCTGCTGGCCCCCGGGCAATCCCTCGCCGTGCAGATGGGCGCCCCCCGCAACGTGGCGCTGGCCCACACGCTCACGGTGCCGGGCGACGAGGTCATCGTCCTCTACGCGCCCGACGGCGATGCCTCGCTGGCCGCCGCGGTCGGCCGCGTGGGCGTGACCTGCCGCGTGCGCGAGCGCTCCACCCCTACGGTGGATACCGTTCAGCTCACGCTGGATGCCTTCGCGCGGGTGCGGGTCCTCGGCGTGGAAGCGTCCGGTCCCTTCCCGATGGTGGAGGCGGCCATCGTCGCCGACGAGCACGACCCCGACTTCGTGGCCCGTGAACTCGCCGCGCGGTTGCTCGCCGGGGTCGATGACCTGCGCGACGCCGGGGTCGTGCACGATGCCGCCGTCGTCCCGCTCCTCCGCGCGCTCCTCGACGAACCCGGCGCCCTCGCCGACTCCGCCGCCGTCCACCTCGGCCTGCGCGCCGAAGATCGCGACGAGGTGGTGCAGCGCATCGATGTGGCCGAGCGCCTGCGCTTCGTCGTCAGTCGCGTCGAAAAAGAAGTCGCGCGGGCGCGCGTGGCCGCAGACGTGGCGCACGAAGCGCGCGGGCGCGTCGAAAAGAGCCAGCGCGAGTTCTTCTTGCGCCAACAATTGCGCGCCATCCAAGCCGAGCTGGGCGAGACCGACCCCGGGGAGCGCGACGCCGCCGAACTCGCGCGCAAGATCGATGCGGCCGATCTGCCGCCGGCCGTGGCGACCGAAGCGCGGCGCGATGCTGAGCGGTTGCGCGCCTCGTCACCCGCCTCGTCCGAGCATCAGGTGTTGCGCTCGTATCTCGACTGGGTGCTGGCCACGCCGTGGACCAAGGTCTCAGCATCTGACACCATCGCGCTCGAGGCGGTGGAGCAGGCGCTCGATGATCGCCACTGGGGCCTGCGCGAGGCCAAGGAGCGCATCCTCGAGCATCTCGCAGTGCATCAATTGCGTGGCGGCGCGCCGACGGGCCCCATCCTGTGTTTCGTCGGTCCACCGGGCACGGGCAAGACCTCCTTGGGCGAAGCCATCGCGTTGGCCATGGGACGCCGCTTCGATCGCGTGTCGGTGGGCGGCGTGCGCGACGAAGCCGAGATCCGCGGCCATCGGCGCACCTACGTGGGCGCGATGCCGGGCCGCATCGTGCAGGCCCTGCGCCGCGCCGAAGTGCGCGACTGCGTGTTGATGATCGACGAGATCGACAAGATGGCGACGGGCGGCCCCAACGGTGATCCAACGGCCGCGATGCTCGAAGTGCTCGACCCCGCGCACAACAACGCGTTCACCGATCACTACTTGAATCTGCCGCTCGATCTCAGCGGCGTGTTCTTCTTGTGTACGGCGAACTCGCTGTTCGACATCCCAGGGCCGCTGCGTGATCGCCTCGAGGTGATCCGTATCGCGGGCTACACGGCCGAGGAGAAGGTGGAGATCGCGTGGCGCTACTTGCTGCCGCGGTTGTTCGAGGCGCACGGGTTGAGCGACACCGACCTCCAGTTCACCGACGAAGCGCTCGCGCTGCTCGCGAGCCGGTACGCGCGCGAGGCCGGCCTGCGCAACTTCGAGCGGCAACTCGCCCGCTTGATGCGCAAGCGCGCGCGCCGGAAGACCGACGGCGAGCTCGGCGCCTGGGTGATGGACGCCGCGCGCATCGAAGCGTTGCTGGGCCCGCCGCCACACGCTGCGGTGGACGCCGAGATCGCCCCCTCGGTGGGTACGGTGACGGGCTTGGCGTGGACCGCCGAGGGCGGCGAGCTGATGACCATCGAAGCGTTGGCGGTCCCGGGCAAAGGCACGCTCACCGTCACCGGTCAACTCGGCGACGTGATGCGTGAATCCGTGGACGCGGCGCTCTCGTACGTCCGGTCACGCGCGGCATCACTCGGGATCGCCGACGCGGAGTTCCAACGCACGGATGTGCACGTGCATTTCCCCGCCGGTGCGATTCCCAAGGATGGTCCCAGTGCCGGCGTCGCCGTGACGCTCGCGCTGGCGTCGGCGCTGTCCAAGCGACCGGTGCGCCGTGATGTGGCCATGACCGGCGAGGTCACGCTGCGCGGCCGCGTGCTCGACGTGGGCGGCGTGAAGGAGAAGGTGCTTGCCGCGTATCGCAGCGGGCTGCGGGTGGTGATGCTCCCAGCGGCGAACATCGCGCGCGACTTGCATGATCTTCCCGACGAAGTGCGCGACCGCATGGCGATCACCCCCATCACCACGATGGACGATGTGTTGTCGCTGGCGCTGCTCCCCGCCACGGCGGGCGCGCCCCTCGTCGTCGACGCTGACATCGCTACGGTGCACGACCGCGCGCAGGTGTAGCGCGTGGTGTTCGTGTGGAAGGAGTTGGCCCTCAACGTCGCGATCGGGACCATCGCTGGGGGCGTGACCAATGCGATCGCCGTGTGGATGCTGTTCCATCCGTACGAGAAGCGGTTCGGGCTGCACGGCGCGATCCCCAAGAA
>JBEIVF010000066.1:0-9180 GCA_040374005.1 Gemmatimonadaceae bacterium
AATAGTCTTCTCGCATCGTGATCGATCTCCTCACTATCGCTGCGCTCACGTTCGTGGCCGCCATCGGCAACGCCAACGCCGGCGGCGGCACACTGCTCACCTTCCCCGCACTCATCGGGCTGGGCATCTCACCGATTGTCGCGAACGCGACCAGCACGGTCGCGTTGTGGCCGGGCTCGATGTCGTCGATGTTCGGCTATCGCGACGCGCTACAAGAATCGCGGCCATGGGCGGTGGCGTTCGCTGTGCCGTCCGTGCTCGGCGGCGCCCTCGGCGCCTGGCTGTTGATCGTCACCCCCGAGGCGCGGTTCTCGGCGCTCGTGCCGTTCTTGGTACTGGGCGCCACGATCGTCTTCCTCGCGCAGGGACCACTGCTCAAGGTCGTCGCGCGCCACCGCCCGGTCAGCACCACCGTCGCGCCGACGGCGGGCTTCGTCATCGCGCAGTTCTTCGTGGCCATCTATGGCGGCTACTTCGGCGCCGTCGCCGGCATCGTGATGCTCGCCTCGCTCGGCCTGATGGGCCTCACCGACATCCATCAGATGAATGGCCTTAAGAACTGGGGCGCGATCTGCTTCAATGGGATCGCCGTCGCGTTCTTCGTGTTCTCGGGTCTGGTGGACTGGCCGATCGCGCTCGTGATGGCCGGCGGCGCGTTACTCGGCGGGTGGACCGGCTCCCGTTTCGCGCAGAGCATCTCGCGCGAGCGCGTGCGGTCGCTGGTCGGCGTGATCGGACTCGCGGCGGCCGGCTGGTTGTTCCTGCGGTAGGGGACCGCCCACACAACGATGCGGGGCAGGCCCCAGAGGGACCTACCCCGCATCGTCTCTGAGAGGCGCCGGTCGGAATCGAACCGACGAATGGGAGTTTTGCAGACTCCTGCCTTACCACTTGGCTACGGCGCCGAACTCCTAAATGTCGCACACCCGAGGGGTCAGCGGCAAGCCATCACTCGGCGACGGTGTCGACCAGGGGGGTGAGCTCCTCGCCGGGATTCACGTACTGGTCGAGCGCCGCGCGGTACTGCGTCTCGTACAGCGCACGGTAGCGACCGCCCAACGCGAGGAGCGTCGCGTGATCGCCACGTTCCACGATCTGCCCGCCTTCGACCACCAGGATCTGGTCGGCACTGGTGATGGTCGACAACCGGTGCGCGATGACGAACGTCGTACGCCCCTTTCGGAGCGCGGCGAGTCCTTCCTTGATCTGCTGCTCGCTCTCGGAGTCCAGCGACGAGGTCGCTTCGTCCAACAGCAGGATCTGCGGATCGGCCAGGATCGCCCGCGCGATCGCCACACGCTGCCGCTGTCCGCCCGAGAGCTTCACGCCGCGCTCACCCACCAGCGTGTCGAAGCCATCGGGGAACGCCTTCACGAACTCATCGCACCGCGCCACGCGCGCCGCTTCCATCACCTGGGCCTGCGTCGCGCCCGGCGCACCGAACGCGATGTTGTCGGCGATCGATCCGTCGAACAGGAAGTTGTCTTGCAACACGACCCCGAGATGCGACCGATAATCGCGGAGCCGCACCGAGAGCATGTCGTGTCCATCGATCAAGATGCGCCCCGACGTCGGGCGCGTGAACGCCATGATCAACGAGAGGATCGTGCTCTTGCCCGAGCCACTCGTGCCGACGAGTGCGGTGGTGGTGCCCGCGGGGGCGTCGAACGACACGTGACGCAACACCGGCACGCCGGTGCGATACTCGAAGTTCACATCCTCGAAGGTGATGCGACCGTCCACACGGGGCAGCGGCGCCTTGTGCACGTCGTCCGCATCCTCGCTCGGGGTGTCCATGATCTCGCGGATGCGATCGAGGCCCGCGAAGGCCTCGCTCATCTGCGTCCCGATCGACGCCATCTGCACCAACGGGAACGACACGAGCCCGACGAAGAACACGTACACGACGAAGTCACCCAGGGTCATCGTGCCGGCGAGGATGGCCTTGCCACCCACCAGCGTCATGAGCACCCCGATGCCACCGACGATCACGGTGCTCACCGCGTGCATCGCCGACACCCCGGTGATGGTCGACGCGATGTTGCGGAAGAGGCGATGCGCGCCGCGCGCGAACACGAGGTCCTCGCGCCGCTCGGCGGTGTACACCTTCACCACGCGCACGCCACCCAGCGTTTGGCCGAGCCGGCCCGTCACTTCCGCATTGATCTTGCTGCGCTCACGGAAGATCGGGCGCAGCCGCGCGAACGCCACCGACATCGCGCCGCCGAAGATCAGCAGCAACAACAGCACGAGCGTCGTGAGCTGCCAATTCAGATAGAAGAGCGCCGTGATGCCTAGCGAGGCCGACACGAGTCCACCCAACAGCTGTACGATGCCCGTACCGATCAGATTGCGCACGCCCTCGGCGTCGGACATCACGCGCGAGATGAGCACGCCACTCTGCGTCTCGTCGAAGAACGACACGGGTAAGCGCAGCACCTTCGACTCGACGCGACGACGCATGACGGTGATCGCGCGCTGACCCGCGAGCGACACGACCTGCGAGATCGAGAACGAGGTGGACGCCTGCACCACCGTGGCCACGCCCGCCGCGATGGCCAGCGGGATCAGCAGATCGGCGTTGCCGTTGCCGATCACATCATCGATCAGGAACTTGGACGTGGCGGGCAGGACGAAGCCCGCCAAGCGATTGATCAGCGTGAGAGTGAGGCCGAGGGCGAGGGTCCCTCGGTACTGCCACATCAAAGTGCGCGCTTCGCGCCAAACGACAGA
Source organism: Gemmatimonadaceae bacterium (assembly GCA_040374005.1). GTDB lineage: Bacteria > Gemmatimonadota > Gemmatimonadetes > Gemmatimonadales > Gemmatimonadaceae > DASRAP01. The sequence goes on from JBEIVF010000066.1 coordinate 2,734, forward strand.
CCAGGCGAGCGGCTTTTTCGGGGGTCGGGACATGCAGGGGGTCGGAGGCAGAACGGATACCGAGCTTCCGCAACCTAATGATTATCCCTTTCTTTCGGTGTCTATTCGGTAATTTGCGCTGCTATTGCCGTTGCGTTGCGCGTTTCGTGCAGATTTTGCACGAACCGAAGCACACCGATGCACTTTTGGGCTTGTATGGCGGTCAAAGTTCGGCTACATTTGAGATATACGCACGATCAATCCGCCGGCCCGCTGTAGTCCATCGCGCCGGCGTCTTCTTTTCGTTCTACCCCCGCCGCCCTCACCCCGCTCCGCTATGTCCACCCGCGAACAGGCCCTGCGCGACATCACCACGCGCCGCATCCCTTCCTTCGACATCGACGAGCCCATCGCGACGTCGGATTACTTCGGTATGAACACCTTCGGCGTGGGCGAGATGCGGGAAAAGCTCCCCGCCACGGTCTACGCCAAGCTCGTCAACGCGGTGCGTCTCGGCCATCAGCTCGACTCCGAGATCGCGCCCGTCGTGGCGCAGGCCATCAAGGAGTGGGCGATCGCGCGCGGCTGCACGCACTTCTGTCACTGGTTCCAGCCCATGACGGGGCTGACGGCCGAGAAGCATGATGCGTTCCTCTCGTTCGACGAGAACATGCATCCGCTCGAGACGTTCAGCGGTGAGCAGCTCATCCAGTCCGAGCCCGATGCGTCATCGTTCCCGTCGGGTGGTCTCCGGGCCACGTGGGAAGCGCGCGGCTACACGGCGTGGAACCCGTCGTCGCCGGTGTTCATCTTCGAGTCGGCTGGCACGCAGACGCTGTGCATCCCGTCGGTGTTCATCGGCTACCACGGTGAAGCGCTCGACGAGATGGCGCCGCTCCTGCGCTCCAGCGACGTGCTGTCACAGAAGGCGATCGCGCTGCTCGAGCTCATCGGCGACACGGGCGTGAAGCGCGTCGTGACGACGCTCGGCGCTGAACAGGAGTTCTTCATCATCGACCGCGGCCACTTCGCGTTGCGTCCGGACCTCGTGATGAGCGGCCGGTCGCTCGTCGGCGCGCCGCCGCCACGTGGGCAGCAGCTCGAGGACCACTATTTCGGGGGTATCCCGGAGCGCGTGATGGCCTGCTTCGCGGAGGTCGAGAACGAGTTGTACAAGCTCGGCGTGCCGATCGTCACGCGTCATCACGAAGTTGCGCCGTGCCAGTTCGAGATGGCGCCGCGCTTCGAGGACGCGGATGTCGCGGTCGACCACAACCAACTGGTGATGACCATCCTCAAGCGGGTGGCGCTGCGTCACGGCTTGCAGGCGTTGATGCACGAGAAGCCGTTCGCCGGCATCAACGGCTCGGGCAAGCACTGCAACTGGTCGGTGTCGATCGTCTCCGACAACGAGCTCGACGGCGAGAACCTGCTCAAGCCGGGCAAGACGCCGCACGAGAACATCCGCTTCTTGCTCTTCCTGGCCGCGGCGCTCCGGGGCGTGCACCGTCACCAGGGCATCCTGCGCGCGGGCATCGCGTCGTCGGGCAACGAGCATCGCTTGGGCGCCAACGAAGCACCGCCGGCCATCATGTCGGTGTTCATGGGTGAGTTGCTCACGAAGGTCATCGAGGACATCGCGGCGGGCCGCACGGGTGGCAAGAGCGCGGCGCAGGCGATGATCAAGCTGGGCGTGGCCAAGCTCCCCGAGGTCGCCAAGGACAACACCGATCGCAACCGCACGTCACCGTTCGCGTTCACGGGCGCCAAGTTCGAGTTCCGCGCGGTGGGCAGCTCGGCCTCGACGGCGTTCCCAGTGATGATCCTCAACACGGTGGTCGCCGAGGCGCTCGACGAGATCATCGTCGCGCTCAAGAAGGAGCTCAAGACGACCAAGAACGTCGATGATGCCGTCCTCAAGGTCGTGGGTGTGATCTTCAAGGAGACGTCGGCGATCCGCTTCGAAGGCAATGGCTACTCCGAGGACTGGGTGGTCGAGGCCAAGAAGCGCGGCTTGCTCAACCTCCGTCGCTCGCCCGAAGCGTTGCTGCAGCTCACCACGAAGGCGGCGCAGCAGTTGTTCTCGTCGCTCGGCATCCTCTCCACGGAGGAGTTGTCGGCGCGCTACGTCGTACGACTCGAGCGCTACCTCAAGGACATGCTGATCGAGTTGCACACGATCGAGCAGCTGGCGCAGACGCAGATCCTGCCGGCGGCGTTCAGCTACTTGAACGAACTCACGGCGGCCGCGGCGCAGGCGAAGACGGCGGGCTTGAAGGTCGTCCCGCAGCTCACGGCGGCCAACGAACTCGCCGCGCTCGTCACGGCGTTGCAGGACGCGCTGGCGACGTTGCGGAAGGTCATCGAGAAGGCGGAGCATCTCCACGACGACGCGGAGAAGTGCGCCAACTACCTGACGGCCGACGGGGCCGACGCGATGGCGGCGGTGCGCTCGGTGTGCGACGCGCTCGAGGTGAAGATCGACGACGCGCGCTGGCCGTTGCCGCGCTACCGCGAGATGTTGTTCCCCGTCTAACGGACGGGTCCGTCCGCCGCGGATGACCCCGCGGCGGGCGATCGTCCGGTGTACCGAGCGATCGCGTGCATCAGCGCTTCGCACCGCGCCACCGTGCCGCGATCAGGGTCAGGGCAGAGAACGACGCGAACCCGCGGCGCCGTGGAGGTCAGTACGTCCCCAAGTACCGCGCGAGTTCCCACGAACTGACCTGCATCCCGTATTCCTGCCACTCTTGGCGTTTCGCCGCCAGATAGTGCCGCGTCACATGATCGCCGAGTGCATCGCAGACCACCGCGTCACCCTCGAGCGCATCACACGCTTCGTTCAGATCGCGCGGGATGTCGTCGATCCGGAGCCGCCGCCGTTCGCGGAACGACAACTCGCTGATGTTCGACTCGACGGGCTCGCGCGACGACAGATCGTGCTGGATGCCATCGAGGCCCGCAGCGAGCATGGCCGCGAGCGCGAGATACGGATTGGTCGCCGGGTCCGGACTGCGGAGCTCGACGCGCGTCCCGGGACCACGCCGCGCCGGCACGCGCACGAGCGGCGACCGATGCTTGAGCGCCCACGCGACGTGCATCGGCGCTTCGAACCCTGGCACCAATCGCTTGTAGGAATTCACGAGCGGATTGGTGATCGCCGCCAATGCGCGCGCGTGCGTCAGTAACCCGCCGATGTACTGATGGGCGATGGGCGAGAGCCCGTAGTCGCCCGTCGGATCCGCGAACGCGTTGACGCCGTCACGCGCCAACGATTGATGGATGTGCAATCCGCTGCCGGCCTTGCCGAACAACGGCTTGGGCATGAACGATGCGTGCAACCCGAACTGCTGGGCCACATTGCGCACCACGAATCGCAGCGTGACGATGTCGTCCGCCGTGCGGAGCGCGTCACTTACGCGTAGATCGATCTCGTGCTGGCCCGGCGCCACCTCGTGATGCGCGGCTTCGACCGCGAAGCCCATCTGCTCCAGCACATCGACGATCGCGCGCCGCGCATCCTCACCCAGGTCCACCGGCGTGAGGTCGAAGTAGGAGCCCACATCATGCGTCGTCGTGGACGGCCCACCATCGGGGCCCTGCTTGAACAGGAAGAACTCGACCTCGACCCCCGTCTGGAAGCCGAAGCCGAGGCCCGCCGCACGGCTCAGCTGGCGCCGCAGCACCCCGCGGGGATCGCCGGCGAAGGGGGTGCCGTCGGGATGCACGATGTCGCAGATGAGACGACCGACGCGCTGCTCGGGATCGCCCCACGGGAAGACGCGGAACGTGCTCAGGTCCGGCCGCAGGAGCATGTCCGCCTCGGAACTCCGCACGAAGCCCTCGATCGAGCTGCCGTCGAAGAGCACGTCGCCCGCGAGGGCTTTGTCCAAGCGGGACACCGGGATCTCGACGTTCTTGTTCACGCCGAGGATGTCCGAGAACTGCAACCGCAGGAATCGAACCTGGTGGGCCGCGGCCAGTTCGATGATATCGGCCGAGGTCACGCCGGCCAGATCGTGGGGGAATGCGCGCGAAGGAGGGGTCACCCCTTAACTTTATCACTATGGAGTCCTCCTCGACGACCTCTCCCGCCGCCGCCTTCTGCGCGGCCTGCGGTTCTGCGCTCTCCACGAGCGCCCGTTTCTGCCATCGCTGTGGGACCGCGGCTGGGACCGCGGCTGGGGCCGCCGCGTCCGGCATCGCGTCCCCCGGTACGCCGATGGCGACGATGCTCCCGTGGGGGGTGGCCGCGATCGCCCTCATCGCGCTCATCGCGTTGCTGGCGGGCCAGTTCTTCGGCACGCGTCCCAGTGCGCCGATGGCGGTGGCCCCCGTGACCGCCCCTGCGGGTGGAGCACCGGGCGCCGCGCCGGACATCTCCTCGATGTCGCCGCAGGAACGCGCCGATCGCTTGTTCGCACGCGTGATGACCTACTCCAGCGCGGGGCAGGCGGACAGCGCGTCCTTCTTCGCGCCCATGGCCCTCGGGGCCCTCGAAGCGATCGAGCCGCGCAGTCTCCACCATCGCTACGACATGGGGCTGATCGGCCTCGTCACCGGCGACGGCACGCTCGCGATGGCCCAGGCTGACACCATCCTCCGCGAATCGCCCACGCACCTGCTCGGCTTGGCCCTCGCCGCACGCGCGGCCGACGCGCAGCGCGACACCGTGCGCCGCAATGAGTTCGAGCGGCGTCTCGTGGCCGCCGAGCCCGCGGAGCGCGCGAAGAACCTCCCGGAGTACCTCGACCACGACCCCGATCTGAAGGTCGCGCTCGACGCCGCGCGGCGGCCGCCCTCGCCGTGACTACTGGCGGGTCGGCGCGGACTCGTCGCCCTGGGCCATCGTCGCTGCACCCACGACTTGATCGTCACGCGGTCGTATCAGCGCCCTGCGCTCCACCGCCGTAGCAAATCCATGTTGACCCCTCGCGTCCTCTTCGCCCTCGGCATGGTGCCGCTGTTCAGCGTGCTCGCCGGTGCGCAGAGCACGCCCGATACCCTTCGGCTCTCGCTCGCCGACGCGGTTCGCTACGCCGTGCGGCAGTCCGACGAAGGCCGCTTGGCCGCCCTCGGGGTCACGATCGCTGACGCCCAGGTCACCCAAGCGCGGGCCGCGGCCCTCCCGCAGATCTCGCTCAACGGCCAGTACTCACAGGTGGTGCGCAACGCCCGGGCCGAGATCGTCGGCAACATCTTCGGTCAGGCCTTCAACTACTCGTCCAACCTCTCGGTCACCCAACCGCTCTTCCAAGGCGGTCGCGAGCTGTACGCGTGGCGCGGGGCATCGCGCGTGCGTGCCGCAGCCCGCCTCGATGTGGCGGAGACGCGCGCGGCGCTCGAAGTGGACGCGCAACGCCTGTACTTGAACGCGCTCTTCGCGGTGCGGCTGGCCACGATCCAGACCGAGGGCCTGGCCCTCGCGCGAACGCGGGTGCGCCAGGTCGAGGCCTTGGAGTCCGGGGGACGGGCCGCCCGCTTCGACGTGTTGCGCGCCCGCGTGGAGGCGGCGAACCTCGAGCCCATCGCACTCCAGGCCGCCAACGATCGCGCCATCGCCGAACTCGAGTTGCGGCGGCTGTTGAACATCGCCGTGGATCGCCCGCTCGTCCTCACCACCGAGCTCGATGGGCCCAGTGCGCAGGGAGTGCTCACGGCCGCCAGCGAGACCGCCCTCGACGTGCCGCCGGCGCGGGCCGCGGTGCAGGCCGCTGAGTTCGCTCTGTTGGCACGCCGTGATGCCGTCGGGATCGCCCGCGCCGAGTTCTTGCCCACGGTGTCCGTGTTCCTCCGCACCGGCTTCCTCGCGTTGCCCGCGGCGGCCGGGATCCCGTTGGCGTGGGGCACCACCGCGTCGGCCCTGTGCCCGCCCGGCTCGGCGCCCACGCGGGTGTGTCAGAACAATGGCTGGTTCCGGGACGAGACCTTCGGCGTGCAGGTGTCGTGGCCACTCTTCAGCGGGTTCCGCGCGAAGGGCGGGCTCGATCTCGCCACCGCGCAAGCGCGGGTGGCCGAGGTGCAGTTGCAGCAACAACGTGAGCAGGTGTCGGTGGAGATCACGCGGGCGCAGGCGGAGTTCGCCCGCGCGACCGCGGCCTTCACGGCGCGGCGAAGCAATGTGGCCGAGGCCACGGAAGCGTTCCAGCTCGCGTCGCTGCGGTTCGAGCGAGGGATCGGCACGCAGCTCGAGACCTCCGATGCGCAGTTCGCGTTCCTCACCGCGCAGGCGAATGAAGCGCGCGCCGTGTACGACTTGCACCTGGCGTTCGCAGAGTTGGCGCGCGCCCACGGTCGTCCGGTCCCCGTTCCTGCGGGCCGCAGCGCCGCCACGAACTCCTCGTCTTCCAACGGACAGTAGATGCTGCTCTTCCTTGCTTCGCGACGCCAGCTGGGTGTCGCTGTTCTTGCGCTCGCGGCCGCGTGCGGTGGCGGCGACGCCCCCGCGGTGCGTGGGGGCGCGGCGGC
>JBEIVF010000030.1:0-13816 GCA_040374005.1 Gemmatimonadaceae bacterium
ACGATGGGCGCCGTGCTCGTGCAGATCATGCTGGTGGACGTCGTCTTCTCCATCGACTCGGTGATCACCGCCGTCGGCATGGTGGATCACGTCGCGATCATGGTCATCGCGAACGTCATCGCGTTGGGCGTCATGCTGTTGGCGGCGGATGGCATCAGCGGCTTCGTGGACGCGCATCCGACGGTCAAGGTGTTGGCGCTCGCGTTCCTCGTGATGATCGGTGGGAACCTGTTCATCGAAGGGTTCGGGTACCACGTGCCCAAGGGCTATACCTACTTCGCCATGGCGTTCGCGCTCGGTGTGGAGTTCCTCAACATCAAACTCCGCCGCAAGGCCCCGCCGGTGAAGTTGCACGGCCCCCAAGCGCCGGAACTCGGCGCGTGAGTCGGTCGCACGGTCCCGCCGTCCCCGCGGCAGCGCTCGCGCTGCTCGCGGGGCTCGTGGACTATGCGGGGCTGTTCCCCCCGGCGACGCTGCCGATGGATGATGCGGTGCGCGCCTTCGCCGCGTACCGGAGTGGCGCGCATGCGTGGATGCTCGGGCGGTTCATCTGTCCGGCCGCGCGCCTCGGCGAGTTCACGGCCGCCGCGTCGCCGTGGTTGCCGTCGGTGGATGGACCGTGGCGCGTGAGCGCCCTGCTCGGGCCTGAGGTGGATCGTGACCTCGCGACGATCGCCGCCGTGAATGCGTCGCATCAAGGGGTGCTCGTCGATGCCGCTGAGGCGCGGGCAGGTTCGGTGGACGACATCCGCGCGCTCGCCCGCGCCGCGCGCGAGGCGCTCCTCGCGCTGTACGTCGAAGTCCCGGTGCAGGACGATCCCACGCCGTTGGTGGCCGCCATCCACGCGGCCGGCCTGCGCGCCAAGATCCGCACCGGTGGCGTGACCGCCGATGCCTTCCCCACGGCGGCCACCGTCGCCCGATTCCTCGGCGCGTGCGTGCGGCACGACGTGGCGTTCAAGGCCACGGCGGGGTTGCATCACCCCGTGCGTGGTGACTATCGCCTCACGTACGACGACGCGAGCGCGCACGGCACGATGTTCGGGTTCCTGAACATCGTGCTGGCCACGGCGTGGCTCCGCGACGGCGTCACCGATCACGACGCGGTGGCGTTGCTCGAAGAGCGCGACCCTCGCGCCTTCGACTTCGCCGACGCCGGCGTGCGCTGGCGCGATCACCTCTTCCTGCGCGCTCGCCTCGAGCATCTGCGGAACCGCGCGATCATCGCGGTCGGTTCCTGCTCGTTCACTGAACCGGTGCACGAACTTGCGTTCGTGCCCGGATGGATCACGGGATGATCGACGAGACCCACAATGCCGCGCTCACCAGTTGGGTGACCTCCGCCAATGTACCGGGGCAGGACTTCCCCGTGCAGAACCTGCCCCTCGGCGTCTTCCGGCAGCGCCACGGTGAGCGGCGACGCATCGGGGTGGCGATCGGCGACATGATCCTCGATCTCGACGCGACCGTCGGGGCGGGCCTGCTCGAGGGGCTGCCCCCCGGCCTCCGCGGTGCGTGTCGCTCGCACGCGCTCAATACGCTGTTCGCGCTCGGTCGTGGTGATCTGCTCACGCTGCGGCACGCGGTGAGCCGGATGTTGCGGGCCGATACACTGGAGGGCGCGGCGGCCGCCGCACAGCGCGAGACGATCCTGCGCGACAGCGCCGAGTGCATGCTCACCGTGCCCGCGGAGATCGGCGACTACACCGACTTCTACGCGTCGGTGCACCACGCGACGAATGTCGGTGCGCTGTTCCGTCCCGACAATCCCCTGTTGCCGAACTACAAGTGGATCCCCATCGGGTACCACGGGCGAGCGTCGTCCATCGTCGTGAGTGGCACGCCGGTGCGGCGTCCCATGGGACAACTGCGTCCCGACGCGGAGGCCCCACCGCTCGTCGCGCCCACGCGGTCGTTCGACTACGAGTTGGAGCTGGGCGCCTTCCTCGGCCGCGGGAACGCGATGGGCACCGCCATCCCGCTGAGCGAGGCGGAGTCCCACGTGATGGGCGTGTGCTTGGTGAACGATTGGTCGGCGCGCGATGTGCAGGCGTGGGAGTATCAACCGCTCGGGCCGTTCCTTGCCAAGAACTTCGCGACGTCGGTGTCGCCGTGGGTCGTGACGATGGATGCGCTCGCCCCGTTCCGCGCGCCGCTCGCGGCGCGCGCGGAGGGCGATCCGGAGCCACTCCCGTACTTGCACGATGTCGCGGATCGCACGATGGGGGGCATCGCGGTCACGTTGGAGGTGTTGTTGTGCACGGCGCAGATGCGCGCGGCCGGTGCCGCACCGGTGCGCATCTCACGCGGCGATGCGCGCCAGTTGTATTGGACGTTCGCGCAGATGGTCACCCATCACACCATGAACGGGTGCAACATCCGTCCCGGCGACCTCATCGCCAGTGGGACGGTCAGCGGGCCGTCGGCCGACGAGCGGGGGTGCTTGCTCGAGCTCACCCGGCGGGGTCAGGATCCACTCACGCTCCCCTCGGGCGAGGTCCGCCGGTTCTTGGAGGACGGCGACGAGGTGGTGATCCGTGGGTGGTGCGAACGCGACGGCTATCAGCGGATCGGGCTCGGCGAGGTCCGCGGCGTGGTGACGGCCGCGGCCTGACGCCTTGTATTCCGGCCCGCGCCCCGGTCATCTTGCACGTATCCCGAACTCCGCCGTTCATGCCGAAGACCGCTCCATCCGCCGAATCAGAACTCTCGCCGCTCGATCAGGCCTCTTCGTGCGCGGACACACTCCTGCGCGCCGCGGCCGAGTGCGCGCGCCAGCATGAGCGGCTCGGGCGCTGTCTCGAGCGCGCGGGCTCGGATGACGAGTTGCGCCATATCGCCGCGCTCACCGAACTGACGGACGCGCATCTCGCGACGATGACGGCGCAGTACGAGACCGCCGCCACCGCCGCGCCGGCCGGCAAGGAGACGCCGTGGTGGCACGCGGCGAACAGCTTGTGGCACGCGAGTCGTGAGTACTCGCGCCGATTGGCCGGGACCGATCGCGTGACGCGCTTGCTCGGCAAGCACTCCAAGGAGAAGCTCACGCAGTTGACCATGGAGTACGAGCTGGAGCGCTCCGCGTTGATCGCGCTCAAGCAGGCGGTCGCCAATTACCGGGTGTTGCGCCCCGACGCCGAGTAAGGGCCATGCGCCGACTCCTGTGGGCGTTGGTGCTGGGGGCGACCCTCAGTGTGGCCGCGGTGGTCGAGGCCCAGTCGGGCACCACGGTGTACATCGTCCGTCATGCGGAGAAGGCCGCGACCCCGGTGAACGATCCGCCGCTGACCGAGGCCGGTCGCACGCGGGCGTTGGCGCTCAAGACGGTGCTCGCCGACGCGAAGATCAGTGCGATCATCAGCACGCCGACCATTCGCACCACCACCACCGCGGTGCCGCTCGCGGAGGCGTTGGGCCTGACCATCGAGACGATGGCGGTGCAGGGGACGATCGCCGCCCACGCGGGCCAGGTCGCGGCGGTCGTGCAGGCGAAGCGCGGTCAGTCGGTGCTCGTCGTGGGCCACAGCAACACGATCAATGCGATCGCCACCGCGCTCGGTGGGCCGCGCATCGAGGCCCTGTGCGACGGGGAGTACGACCAGATCTTCGTGTTGCATCTGGTCGAGAACGCCCCGCCGCGGTTCGCGCGCCTCCGGTTCGGCGCCCCGTCGCTGAACGCGGGATGCGTGGAGATGAAGTAGCGCGAGGGCATCTCCCCGCGTGGTTCACCACGCGATCCCGTAGTCCTCGCCGTGATTGCTGACGGCGCCCCACATCGTGCCGTGCACGCGGTCGAACCAGATTGCGGTGATGGGCCCTGAGGTCCGCTCACTGAACTGCAGCGTGTAGCCCATCCGCCCCAGTTCCTGTCGTACCCACGGCGGCGTTTGTTCTTGCACCAGCATCCGACCCGGCTGCGACGAGTGATCATTGAATGAATTGCGCATCTGGAACGAGTTCATGTTGGGCGCTTCGGCCGCCTGCTGCGGCGTCATGCCGAACTCGACCACGTTCAAGAAGAACTGCAACAGGTTCTGATCCTGCGAGTCGCCGCCCTGCACGGAGAAGGCCATCCACGGCAGGCCGTCCTTCAGCGCCAACGACGGCGTGAGCGTGACCCGCGGCCGCTTGCCCGGCTCGATCACGTTGAACGGGTTCTCCCGCGCATCGAGCACGAACGACTGCATGCGCTGACTGAGCCCCACCCCCGTGCGGCCGGCGATCACGGCCGGGACCCATCCACCGCTCGGCGTCACGGACACGACCCAGCCCGCCGAGTCGGCGGCTTGGATGGACGTCGTGCCCGCGTAGAAGGCCTCGTCCCACGCGGCCGCGTCGTCACCCGATGGCGCGCGCCGCGCCGGATCAGGCTTCGGTGGCCACGCGCGGAGCAGATCGGCGAACGGATTCGTCTCGCCCTGGTACGGGTAGGGATCACCGGGCTTGATCGTCGTGTCGTTCCTCTCGAAGCCGATGCTCGCCGCGCGCGCCTTCGCGTACTCCTTGCTCAACAGACCGCGGATCGGCTCCGTGGGCGCGAAGTCCGGATCGCCGTAGTAGAAATCGCGGTCCGCGAACGCCAGTGACATCGTTTGGTACACGGTGTGCAGGTAGCGCGCGCTGTTGTAGCCCATCGCCTTCAGATCGAAGCGCTCGAGGATGTTGAGCGACTGCAGTAGCGCCGGCCCCTGCTGCCACTCGCGCAACTTGTACACGTCGATGCCCTTGTAGCCCACCGACAACGGCTCCTCGATCTTCACCGTCCAATCGGCGAGATCCTGCTCGGTGAACAGCCCACCGTCCTCGCGCACGCCGCGCACGATCTCCTTGGCGATGTCGCCCTTGTAGAAGCGATCGTAGGCGGCCATGATCGCGGCCTTCCGGTCCTTGCCCGCTCGCACCGCTTGGCGCTCGGCGTCCACCAGCTTGCGCAGCGTGGCCGCGAGGTCGGGTTGCCGGAAGATCTCGCCCGCTGCGGGGGCTTCGCGGCTCTGGCCCAGATGGGGCAGGAACACGGCGGGCGAGTACTTCCACTGTTTGATGCGGGCCTTGTTCGACTCCATCGAGTTGGCGGTCTGCGCTTCGATCGGATACCCGTCGGCCAATTGGATCGCGGGGGCCAGCACCTGCGCCAGCGACATCGTCCCGAACTCGGCGAGCATCACCATCAAGCCACCGGGCGTGCCCGGCGTGGTGGCCGCGAGGGGGCCGAACTCAGGTGGGTACGCCATGCCCTTGCCCTGGTAGAACTCCGCCGTCGCCCCGGTCGGCGCCACGCCCAGCGCATTGATGCCGATGACCTTCTTGGTCTTGGGGTTGTAGATGAGCGCCTGCGTCTCGCCGCCCCAGCTGAGGACATCGAACAGCGTGGCGCCCGCCGCCAACATCGCGGTGGCGGCGTCGACCGCGTTGCCACCCTGCTGGAAGATCATCGCACCGGCGGCCGCACTGAGCGGCTTGCCGGTGAGCGCGACCCAATGCCGGCCGTGCAGCGGGGGGCGCTGCGTCTGCTGTGCGGGGAGGAGCGTCGCGACGAGCGCGAGCGTGGAGAGGGCGTACAGGAAGCGTCGCATCGGTGGAGCTCCGGAGTGGGTCAGATCCAGCGCCGTACACGGCGGCAGTACGCGCGGTACTCGTCGCCGAACTGGGTGAGCAGGTAGTCCTCCTCGCGGCGCACTTGGAGGCGATCGAGCAGCCACCACGTGACGAACGTCGTGCCGAGCATCCACGCGTTGCCGAGGGCCCACGCCATCGCGGCTTGGCCGAACAGGAACGCGAGGTACACGGGATTGCGCGAGATCTTGAACACGCCGTCGGTGACGAGCACCTTCGTGGCCTTCCACGGTTCGAGCGGCGTGCGCGCGCGTCGGAAGGTGACGAACGAGCCGCGTAGCAGGAGGATCGCGCCGAGCGCGGTCATACCGCCCGAGACGCCCGAGAGGGGATCTCGCGGGAGGTGTACGGGGTAGTACCACTGCCAGATGATCGTGAGCAGGATCATCCCCAGCGGAAAGAGCGGTGGCGGAATGACCATCCCCGCTGCGGGGGGCTTGGGTGCGTCTGGCGCCAGATTCTCGTGCGTCATGCCGAGAAATATGCGACAGGATCAGCGCGGTGGGATGTTCCGTGCGCCGCGCTCGGCGGTTGACCTGCACCCCGCGCGGACCGATCATACCAAATGCTCATTCGTACGCTCGCTTTCGCGCTCAGTCTCGCACTGAGCGCGCCGGTCATTGCCGCCCAATCGTCGACCACGGCCGATTCGGCCGCACCGTCCGAATCGGTGGATCCGCGCTCGCCGCGGGCGGTGCTCGCGGAGTATCTCGCCCTCACCCGTAAAGGCGATTTCGCCGCCGCCGCCGCGTACTTCCCGCAGGAGAGCCCAGAGCGCGGGGCCGAGCTCTCACGTCGGCTGAAGGCGGTCCTCGACAAGCATCTGTGGATCGACCTCGAACTGATCTCGGGGCGCGACGCGGGCGACCTCGAGGATGGCCTGCCCCGTGATCGTGAGCAGGTCGGGACCGTCCCGGGTCCGGACGGGCGTCAGGAGCCGGTGCAGCTGCGCCGCGCTGCGCGCGACGCGACGCCGGCGTGGTTCTTCGGCCCGGTGACGGCGGGCCGCGTTGACGCGTGGTACGACGGCCTCGACGATCACTGGTTGCGACAGCGGATGCCGTTGTCGCTGCAGCAGCCGGGTCCGTTCGGTGTGGAGCTGTGGCAGTTGGGCATGCTCGCCCTGCTCCTGCCGATCGCGATCACCCTCGCGTGGTTCTTCGCGCGGGCGTCGGCCGCGGTGCTCAAGCGCGTGACGGCGAGGACGGCCACGACGCTCGATGATGCGCTGGTGGCACGCACGCGCGGTCCGGTGCGCGCGCTCTGGACGGTGGTGATCTTCCGCGCCCTCGTCGAGTTCGTCGGGGTGCCACTGGGCGTGGAGGAAGGCGTCGGACTCGCCTGCCGGGTCCTGGGCGCGATCTTCGTCACGTGGTTGCTCCTCCGGGTGTCGTTCGTACTCGAGGACGAGCTCCCGGCGGCACCGTGGGCGGCTGATCGTCCCGCGATCAAGTCCGTGCTCCCGCTCATCGGACGGGTCGCGCGGGTGTTCTTGATCGCCGTCGGGATCATCGGCATCGTCGCGCAGTTCGGGTATTCGGTGGCGACACTGATCGCGGGTCTCGGGATCGGCGGTATCGCCGTGGCGTTGGCCGCTCAGAAGACGCTGGAACACGTGTTCGGTTCCATGGCGATCGGCCTCGACCAACCGATCCGCGTGGGCGATTGGATCAAGACGGGCGGCATCGAAGGCGCGGTCGAGGCGATCGGACTGCGGTCCACGCGCATCCGCACGTTGGAGCGCAGCGTGATCGCGATCCCGAACGGCATCCTCTCCGAACAGATGACGGAGAACCTCGGGATGCGCGAGCGGATCCTGCTCCGCACCAAGCTCGGCCTGGAGTACGGCACGACCGTGGCCCAGATGCGCGCGGTGCGCGATGGCATCGAAGCCACACTCGTGGCCGACCCGATGGTGTGGCCCGACGCGGTCGTGGTGCGCTTCTTCCAGTTCGGCGATTTCTCGCTCGATATCGACGTGATCGCGTGGGTCGAGACGACGGATGTCACCGCGTTCCGGCAGAAGCGCGAAGAGCTCTACTTCCGTTTCATGGAGATCGTCGAAACGAACGGCTGCTCGTTCGCGTTCCCGACGTCGACGGTGCACGTCAAGTCTTCTGACGGGTCTGGTGCGCCGCGCATGCCGTTGGTGTGAGGGCTGGGTCGGGTCAACTGCGTTAGCGCTGACAGGCGCTGAAGGGCGCTGAGAACGCTGCAACTGATTTTGGGGAACGGCAAAAAGAGAAAACAGCGCGTCTCATGCCGTGACCTCGGGGAGCGCAGTGGGACGTTCGAAGTATCCCACGCCGACGTACAGCGCGAGGGACACCGCGAGGGACAGCAAGAATGGGGTGTCCACCGCGAACAGCGAGGCCACCACATAGGCGAGCACCCCGCCGATCAGCGTGGCGAGTGCCGCGCGCGCGCCGCCGTACGAGGTGAACAGCGCGAAGAGCACCGTAACGAGGATCCCCGCGCTCCCGAACGACGACGACACCTCGATCAACCGCAGCACACCATCAGCCGTGAGCGCGAGCAGCCACGCGACGCCGCCGCCCAGCGCGACGAAGCTGCGCGTCACCAGCACCCTCGTGCGATCGGTGGGCGACTTCAGTTGCGGCAGCACCAGATTGTGGGCGCCGAGCCCCGCACCCACGAGCAACGTGCTATCCACCGTTGAAAGGATCGCCGACACCAGCCCACCGGCGAAGATCACATAGAGCCATCCCGGCAGCGTGGTGCGCGCTAAGGTCGGGATCACCTGCTCGGGGTCAGCGAGCGGTGCGCCGAGCAGCGGCCCCGCCACGAGCCCCAGCAACAGCGGAATGCACCCGACGACGATGTAGATCGCGCCGGCGCCGAACGCGCCGCCGCGGGCCACCTGCGGCGACCGCGCGGCGATCACGCGGGTCACGAGCTCGGCGGCCACGAGCGAGCCGAGGATGGGGACCGCCCATTCCTCGAGCAGCACCCACCAGGGTGCATCACCGACGGGAGCGAGTTGGATGCGCCCGCTCGCAGCGATCGTGGCGCTCACGGCACTGATCCCGCCCGCGTCACCGATCACCATCACGCCGAGGATCACCAGCGAGAGGATGAGCACCCCCGCCTGCAGGAGATCCGTGACGGAGTCTGCGAGCATGCCGCCGACCGTCGTGTAGAGCACGACGATCAGCGCAGCCACGGAGATCGCGAGGTCGAGGGGCACCGTCACGCCGGTCACCACGATCACCTGCCCGAACGCGCGGATCTGCGCCGCGGCCCACAGGATGGACGGCGGCAGCAGCACCACGGCCGCGACACGCTCCACCGTGACGCCGTACCGCTGCCGGAACAGATCGGCCAGCGTGGTGAGTCGTCGCTTCCACAGCGGGACCGCGAAGATCAGCCCGGTGCCGATGATGCACAGGCCGTACGCGAACGGCTCGGCGTTGGCCGGCGAGATCCCATCACGGTACGCCACCGCGGCCGATCCGATGATCGTCTCGGCGCCGAACCACGTGGCGAAGAGGCTTGCCGTGACCAGCCACGGCCCGAGCCGACGCCCCGCGATGAGGTAATCATCCTCGGTGGCGATGCGCCGCGAGACATAGATCCCGATCGCGAATTGGGCGAGGAGATACACGCCGACAGCAGCCAGGAGCGGCGTCATGAGGATCGTGTGGGTCGAAGCACCCCCCAATACACGATGCGGCGCGAGCGACCGCAAGCGCTCGGCGCGGTGGTACCAGCAGGTGTGCCAGACCCGCGAAGTCCGGTCATGCGGGCGACCAGCTACACCTTTGCGGTGGGGAGGGCGATACTTCGGGCATCCCCCAATTGCCGCGAGGATTGGCCATGAAACCCATTCGGACTTGGTCTGCTCTCGCTGTGGTTCGTGTTGGACGGCTCGATGCGGTATCTCGCGGTGATCGGCTTCGTGCCGTTGCTGACGGCCACGCTGAACTTCTGCCCGCTGTACTCGATCTTCGGGATCAATACCGGCGGCGTGAAGAAGTAGGGCGCGGTGCCCCGCGGGTCACTGGCCCGCGGGCGTTGAGCGCGTGAACTGACGATCGCCCCCACGGCTCATCCCCTGGAGCACCGTGCTACCTGACGCCACCACACTCGGTGCAGTCCACCTGCGCGTCGCTGATCTCGACCGCTCGCTGGGCTTCTATCACTCGCTGGTCGGTATCCCGATCCTCGAGCGCGATGCGAACATGGCGGTGCTCGGCTTCGCCGACGCACCGCTGATCCGGTTGCGGGCCATAGCGGGGCTGAGGCCAGCACTGCCGCACGCGGCGGGCCTATTCCACACGGCCATCCTGTACCCCGACCGCCACGTGCTCAGCGCGGCCGTGCGCCACATCAGCGCGGCCGGGTATCCGTTCAGCGGCGCGTCGGATCACTTGGTGAGCGAGGCGTTCTACCTCGATGATCCTGATGGGAATGGCGTGGAGCTCTATCGCGATCGCCCGCGCAGCGACTGGACGTGGACGCACGGATCCGTGGAGATGGCATCGCTGGCGCTCGATGTGGATGGCATCCTCGACGATGCAGCGCCCACGTTCGTGGCGGCGCCCGACACCACATGCGTCGGGCACGTGCATCTGCAGGTGAGCGATCTCGCTGCGGCTGAGGCGTTCTACATCAACGTGGTCGGCTTCACGCTCACGACGCGATTCGGTGCCGCCGCGTCGTTCATCTCGGCCGGTGGGTACCACCACCACATGGGGCTCAACATGTGGCGCGCGCGCGGGCAGGCCGCGTCACCGCGCACGCACGCGGGGCTGGATGCGTTCGAGATCTTGGTGCCGACGGAGGCGGATGTCGCCGTGGTACGCGCGCGCGCGCTGGAAGCCGGCGTGCAGGTGCATCGTCACGACGATGGGCTCGTGCTCACGGATCCGTGGGAGCACGAGGTGGTGGTGCGGACGGCCTAGCGCTCGCTCGCTTTGAGGCGCTCCGCGAACTTCGCCCGTACCTTCGCCACCTTTGGCGACACCACGAACGCACAGTACGGCTGGAACGGATTGCGCGCGAAATAGTCCAGGTGCTCCGCCTCGGCCGGCCAGAACGTCGTCAGCGGCTCCACCTGCGTCACGATCGGCGCGTCGAACGCCCCCTCGGCGGTGAACTCGGCGATCACCGCGCGCGCCGCGTCGGCCTGCGCCGGGGACGTGGTGTAGATCACCGATCGGTACTGAGGACCCACATCGTTGCCCTGACGGTCCACCGTGGTGGGATCGTGCGCGGTGAAGAAGACTTCCAAGATGTCGTGATACGAGATCACGGCCGGGTCGAACACCACCTCGACCACCTCGGCGTGCCCCGTCGTCTTCTCACACACTTCGCGGTAGGTGGGGTTGGCCACGTGGCCGCCCGCGTAGCCTGGGCGCACGTCGTGCACACCTTCGAGTATGTCGTACACGGCTTCTACGCACCAGAAACAGCCGCCGCCAAGGATCGCGCGCTCCGTCGTCGTCATTGTGCTCTTCAGTAGGCCATGCCGACACGCGTGCGCACGAAGTAGCACTCGGTCAGTTCACGGATCAAGAATTCGGCGATGTCGCCGGTGGACACCGTGCGCGCCCCCGGAGGCATATAGTCCCGGAGGACGCGCGCGGTTCCCGTCGCCGGGGCATCCGGGATGTCCGGCGTGGCCACGGTCGTCCAGTCAAGGTCACTGTCGCGCAGCGCCTCCCACGCCAGCCGATGCTGCGCGGAAGTGAGGCGGAACACTTCGGGGAACGTGGGCATCTCGCTCCGGAGCATCGTGCCGTCGGGGGAGAGTAGCACGCCGCCGCCCGCCACATTCAGGACGCGCCGTACGCCGTGCTTGTGCATGGCCGCCACGATGTGCCGCGTGCCCTGCGACAGCGCGACGCCGGGCTCCTTCAGGCCGGCATTGCCGAGGCAGCTGATCACGGCGTCGCTCCCGGCGACGGTGCGGTCCACGTCGTCGGGCTCGAGGACGTTCCCCGTGAGGATCGTCACCCCGGGTCGCTGAGAGAGCTTGGCCGGGTTCCGCACGAGGGCTCGGACGGGGTGGCCCTGCGCCACGGCAAGGTCGAGGACGCGTCGGCCGGTACGACCGGTGGCCCCGAAGAGGGCGATCGTGGGACGTGAGGGTGTCATGGTTCGTAGATTAACGGGCCGCCACGCCAGAGGGGATGCTTTACGGTGGTCGGCGTGGTAGCGTACATCTAGCGTGGAACTTCCCGACACCCGACCCGTGCGACCGATCCTCTTCGGCATCTTACTTCTCGGCATCCTTGGCCTAGCCGCCGAGTTGCTCTTGTTGGAGCATTTCGAGGAATGGCGGCAGTGGTTGCCGCTGGCGTTGCTCACGGGGTCGCTGCTCGCGTGGATCGCCCAAGCGGCGATGGGCTCCCCCGCCACGGTGCGATTCATGCAGGGTATGATGGGGCTGTGCATCGTGGCGGGCGTCGTCGGGGTGTGGTTCCACTATTCGGGGAACACCGAGTTCGAACTCGAGATGTATCCGACCATGGCCGGCTGGGAGCTGTTCAAAGAGTCGATGATGGGGGCCACCCCGGCGCTCGCACCGGGGGCGATGGTCCAGTTGGGTCTGATCGGATTGGCGTGGTCGTTCCGCCATCCGGCGCTCGAGCGGCGCACGGCGAACGGCACCAAATCTTCCTCCTGAGGTCCACCCATGTTGTCCCGTGTGATTCGTACGGCCGTCGTCGCGCTCGTCGCCTCGGCCTCTGTTCTCTCCGCGCAGGTCGGTAAGACGACGGCGCTCGATCCCAACCGCGCGAGCGAGGCCGAGCTGGCCGCGCTCCCGGGCATGACGCCGGCGCTGGCCAAGGAAGTCATTGCGGCCCGCCCACACCTCTCGATGACCGCGCTCGACGCGCTACTCGGCAAGACGTTGAGCAAGGAGCAGCGCACGGCGCTGTACGCCACGCTGTTCGTGCACATCAACCTGAACAGCACGACGCGTGAGGAGATCCTCTTGATCCCCGGCTCGGGCCCGCGCGTGGTGCGTGAGTTCCAGGAGTACGCGCCGTACAAGGGGCTGCCGGTGTTCACGCGCGAGATGTCGAAGTACTGGGACGCGGCGGAAGTCGCGCGTCTGGAGTCGTACGTGTTCGTGCCGATAGATCTGAACACGGCGAGCGACGCCGACATCTTGTCGATCCCGGGCTCGGGCCCGCGTGTGCTGCGCGAGTTCAAGGAGTACCGTCCGTATGCGTCGATGGAGCAGTTCCGTCGCGAGATGGGCAAGTACTGGGACGCCAAGGAAGTCTCGCGCCTTGAGCGCTACGTCTTTATTGCGCCGAAGTAGATCTTCGTCTAACTGAGTTAACGCTGAAACGCGCTGAGAGACGCAGAGAACGCTGATTGTGATGGTGTCGCCACGACCCTCGTCCGGGCAAGAGCAGTTACCATCCTTTTGTTCTTTCTCAGCGTGTTTCAGCGTTCCTCGGCGCGTTTCTGCGTTGATCAGTAAAACCCAGCTCTCCACGAGGCGGATTCTCGGACTCCTCACGCTCCTCGCGCCGCTCACCACGGCGCTCGCCCAGAGCGACTGGACCACGGTGAACCAGCCGTCGGTGTGGTTGAACACCTTCGTCGATCAGGACATCGCGCCCCGCACGGCGTTGTGGTTCGATGGGCATTGGCGGCGCGACGGGATCGCGAATCCGCAGCAGCTGCTGCTGCGACCGGGCGTGCAGTTCACGCTGCGGCCCGGGCTGCGCGTCGGTGGTGGGTATGCGTACATCGCGACGGCGCCGTACGGGGAGTCGCCCAATGCGCGGCCGCTCCGGGAGCATCGGGGGTGGCAGCAGATCTCGCTGGGGAGCACCCTCGGCCGCACGGCGATCTCGCACCGGCTGCGCACCGAGCAGCGGTGGACCGGTGCGGTGGATACCGAGGGCGATCGCGGGCTACTCACCTATCAGCAACGGCTGCGCTACTTCATCCGGGCACAGCGCCCGCTCGGTGATCGCGCGACCGCCGCCGGCCCCGTGATCGGCTTCGCCACCAATGAGTTCTTCTTGCCGATCGGTCACTCGGATGGTGACCAACAACGACTCCAGAACCGCGCTCAGCTCGGCCTCGGGTTCCCCGCGTCGGCGAAGCAGCGCATCGAGCTCAGCTATCTGCACCAGTGGAACCGCATCACGCCGCGGACGACGCACGAGTTCAATCACACGCTGATGGTGAGCTGGGTGTGGACGGGGCGGCG
>JBEIVF010000149.1:0-5029 GCA_040374005.1 Gemmatimonadaceae bacterium
CCGCGGTGCGTGGGGGCGCGGCGGCGCCACCCGCGGCGGCGCCTCCGGCGGGCGGCGGGCGACCACCGCCCACCCTCGTGCTCTCCGCCGAGGACGTGCACCGCGTCGTGCGCGGCGCGTTGGAGATCACCACCCCCCTCGCCGGCGATCTGCGTCCGATCGAGGAGATCACCGTGCGGGCCCGGCTCGATGGTGATGTGCTCGCGGTGCTGGTGCGCGAGGGCGATGCCGTACGGGCGGGCGCCGCGTTGGCCCGGTTCGATGATGCCGAGGTCGCCGCCGCGCTCTCTGCGGCGGTCGCGGACGTCGCGGCGGCCAAGGCCGATGCGACGACCACCGAGTGGAACGTGACGCAGTCGCGCGAGTTGTTCCGCGCCGGCGCGATCGCGGAGCAAGCGTTGCGCGCGGCCGAGCAGAGCGCGTTGGCCGCGACCGCGCGGCTCGCTGCCGCTGAGGCGCGCGCGCGTTCGGCCACGCTCGCCGATCGCGACGCCGTCGTCACGGCCCCCACGCGGGGCACGATCGGCCAGCGGCTCGTGCAACCTGGCGAGCGGGTGTCGCGTGGGGCGGCGCTCTTCACGTTGGTGCGGGATGACTCGCTCGAACTCACCGCGGCGATCCCGGCCCGTAGCGCCGACGCGATCCGCGTTGGCCAAGAGGTGCGCTTCGTCGCGGCGGACCGCGCGTTCACCGGACGCATCGCGCGGCTGAGCCCGACGGTGGATCCGTCCACGCGCGCCATCACGGTCTACGTGCGGCTGGCCAACCCCGCCGGCGCCTTGCGCGCGAACACGTTCGCCAGTGGTCGCGTGATCGCCGAGACGCGCACGGATGTGCTACGCATCCCGCGCGACGCGGTGCGGCAGTCGCCCGACGGCAGCGCCTCGTTCGTGTACCGGATCGAGGGGGAGTCGATCACCGTCGTTCCCGTGACCTTGGGTGCCGTTGACGATGTCGCGGGGGTCGTCGAGGTCACGGATGGGCTCGCCGAGAACGATCGCATCATCGTGGGGAATGTGGGGACGATCGGCCGTGGGATGCGCGTCCAGCTCCTGGACGGCGACCGCGGCGGACGCGGCGGCAGCTGAGGACCGACGATGTTCCTTTCTGATCTGAGCATCAAGCGACCCGTGTTCGCCACGATGATGATGGTGGCGCTCGTGGTCGTGGGGGTGGTCGCGTACGACCGCCTGGCCGTCGACGAATATCCGGACGTCAGTTATCCGGTCATCGTCGCCTCGACCATCTATCCCGGGGCCTCGCCCGAAGTGGTCGAACGCGAAGTGTCGCGGCCGATCGAGAAGGCGCTGAACACCATCCAAGGGATCAAGGAGATCACGTCGACGTCCCGCGAGGGACAGTCGCAGGTGCGCCTCCAGTTCGAGTTGGGGGTGGACGTGCAGGCGATGCAGCCCGAGGTGCAAGCCAAGGTCTCGCGCATCCGCCGCTCCCTGCCGCGTGACATGGAGGATCCGGTCATCATCCGGTTCGACCCCAATGATCGCGCCATCATCACCATCGCGCTGCGCAGCACCGAGCGGCCGATCCGCGAGCTCACCGACCTCGCGCGCGAAGTCGTCGCGACCCGCGTCGAGTCCGTGCCGGGGGTCGGCGGCGTCACCGTGGTGGGCGGTGCGCAGCGGCAGATCCGCATCGAGCTCGACCCCGACGCCCTCCGCGCGTACGCCATCAGTCCGCTCGCGGTCTCCGCAGCGCTCGCGAACGAGAACCAGGAAGTGCCGGCGGGCCGCGTCCAACGGGGCGATCGCGAGCGGCTCGTGCGCGTCACAGGACGCGTGCTGGATCCCAATGATTTCGCCGATGTCACCGTCGCTGTGCGTGATGGATCGGCCATCGCGGTGCGCGACCTCGGCACCGTGGTCGATGGCATCGCCGATCGTCGGAGTGCGTCGTTCTTCGGCACCGAGCCCGCCGTGTCGTTGGATGTGCTCAAGATCTCCGGCACGAACACCGTCGAGGTCGCCGATGCCGTGCGCGTGGTCGTCGATGAGTTGCAGGCCCAACTGCCCGCCGACATCCAGCTCGCGGTCGTGCGGGATGATTCGACGCGCATCCGCGAGTCGCTCTGGGACGTGCAACTCACGCTCGTCCTTGGGGCCATCCTCACGATCGCGATCATCTACCTGTTCCTCAACTCGTGGCGCTCCACGGTGATCACGGGGCTCACGCTACCCGTGAGCATCATCTCGTCGTTCTTCATCATGTGGGTGCTCGACTTCACCCTCAACACGATGACGCTCTTGGCCCTGTCGCTCGCGATCGGCCTGCTGATCGACGATGCGATCGTGGTGCGCGAGAACATCGTGCGGCACATCGAGATGGGGAAGGACCACTTCCGCGCGGCGCGCGAGGGCACCAGTGAGATCGGCCTCGCGGTGTTCGCGACGACGCTGGCCGTGGTCGCGGTGTTCGTCCCCGTCGCGTTCATGGGCGGACAGATCGGCAAGATCTTCTTCCAGTTCGGCGTCGTCGTCGCCTTCGCTGTCAGCGTGTCGCTGTTCGTGTCGTTCACGCTCGACCCGATGCTCTCCAGCATCTGGCACGATCCCGAAGCGGAGCAAGCGCGCGATCCGGAGGCCCGCCGTCGCAATCGCAATCCCATCCGCGCGGTGGCGTTCGCGTTCGATGCGTGGTTCGAACGCGTGGCGGATAAGTATCCGCCGCTCTTGGCGTGGTGCTTGCAGCGTCGCGCGCTGGTCGTGGCCGGGGCGGCCGCCTCGGTCGCCGTCGCGCTGTTCATGATCGGTCGCCTCGGCTTCACGTGGATGCCCGACTTCGACGGTGGCGAGTTCAATGTGAGCTACCGCGTGGCGCCTGGATCGCGCATCGAGTTCACCGAAACGAAGGGGTTCGCGCTCGCCGAACGGATCCGCGCACTTCCTGAGGTGGAGTTCACCTTTTTGTCGATCGGTGGCGGCGGACGCGGCGGCGCCAGCAATGGCTCCGTGTATGTGAAGCTGAAGGCGCGCCACGACCGCGACCGGTCGCAGTTCGACGTGCAGGGCGATGTGCGCAAGTTCCTCACGCAGATCCCCGGCGTGGCCGGCAACGTCACGGGCACCCCCTCCATCTTCGGTGGCTTCCGGCAACCCATCCAAGTGAACGTGCAGGGCGCCGATCCCGATCGTCTCAAGCTCGTCGCCGACCAAGTGTTGCAGACACTCCGCGAGGTGCCCGGCCTCGCCGAGCCGACGTCGAGTGATGAGGGTGCGATCCCGCAGTTGGATGTGCAGGTGGACCGCCAGCAGGCGTGGGCCGCGGGCCTCGGCCTCGATGCGATCGCCGGCACGCTGCAGCCGCTCTTCGCGGGGCAACGCGCCACGGTCTTCCAAGATGAGCTGGGCTATTCGCACGATGTGGTCGTCGTGTATCCCGACTCGCTCCGCACCTCACTTGAGGACGTCGCGTCCATCCCCGTCACGGGGGCCGGGCGCGATGCGCGCAGTGGCCAAGCCGTGACCGTCCCGCTGTCGCAGGTGGCCGACATCGTGTCGGGCATCGGACCGCAGCAGATCGAGCGCCGCGCGCTGGAGCGCCAGATCGGCCTGTCCGCCGGCATCCTGCCGGGCTACGCGATGGGCAATGTGGCGGACGTCGCCATGCGCGACGTCGCCCAGATGGGGCTCCCGCCCGGCTTCCGCGCGATCTTCGGGGGCGATGTGCAGAGCCTCACGGAGACCAAGGGGTTCGTGCTCGATGCGCTCATCCTCGCGGTGATCTTCATCTACTTGATCCTGGCGTCGCTGTTCGGCTCGTTCGTGCAACCGCTGTCGATCATGCTGGCGCTGCCGCTCTCGCTCCTCGGCGTGGGCATCGCCCTGCATATCACCAACGGCACGCTCAACGTGATGTCGATGATCGGCATCATCATGCTGATGGGGTTGGTGACCAAGAACGGGATCTTGTTGATCGACTTCGTGAATCAGTCGCGGGGCGAGGGGGCCGATCGCTTGGCCGCGATCCTGGCCTCGGCGCGCATCCGCCTGCGCCCGATCATCATGACCACGGCCGCGATGGTCTTCGGCATGGTCCCACTCGCCCTCGCGATCGGTGAAGGCGCCGAACAGCGGGCACCGATGGCCCGCGCCGTGATCGGCGGTCTCATCACCTCGACCCTGCTCACGCTCTTCGTGGTCCCGGTGGTGTACACCCTGTTGGACGATGCCGTGGCGTGGCTGCGACACCGCGGAACGGACCGCCGAGCTCAGGCGGAGGCGCAGCCGGTCACGGGCGACTGAGCGCTCCCTATTGACTCTGGGTGCCGAGTTGCTTATTCGTCGGCTGAGGCAGGACGTGTTCCCACCGTACATCACCCCACTGGAGGCCCCGCATGCCGCGCGGCGACGAGAACGAAATGGAGTACCGGTTCGCTGACCGGGATGACGAGGAAGACCTCGGTTATGGCGGTGGGACCGGCTATGACGACGACGAGGACGAGGACGGCGGCTGGACCCTGAACAAGGACGCCAGCGACTCGCTGTGGGACTCGGCTGAGGACCTGAACGAGGACGAGGACACCGAGGAAGAGGGCGGCGTGTTGCCCGAAGCGGCCGAAGAAGAGGAGGAAGACTCCGACGTCTTCGGCGCGGGTGCCGTCAACGAGCCCCGTCGTGCTCCGGCGCCGATCGGTAAGGCCGCGCCTGCTCCCAAGGCCGCTCCTGCTCCCAAGGCCGCGCCAGTGAAGGCGGCGGCGCCAGCGAAGGTCGCTCCAAAGGCGGCGCCGAAGGCCGCTGCCAAGCCGGTCGCGAAGGCGCCGGCGAAGGCGGCCCCGAAGGCCAAGGCCGCGCCGAAGAAGGGCGCGAAGCCGGCGGCCAAGAAGGCGAAGCCGGCGCCGAAGAAGGCCGTGAAGAAGGCGGCCAAGAAGACCGTCAAGAAGGCGGCGCCGAAGAAGGCCGTCAAGAAGACGATCAAGAAGGCCGCGCCAAAGAAGGCCGTGAAGAAGACGGTCAAGAAGGCCGCGCCGAAGAAGGCGACCAAGAAGCCCGTCAAGAAGGCCGCGGCGAAGAAG
>JBEIVF010000029.1:0-13826 GCA_040374005.1 Gemmatimonadaceae bacterium
GGCCGTGCTCAAGGAGATCACGAGCGGCGAAGGCCAGTTCATCATGTTCATCGACGAGATGCACACGCTGGTCGGCGCGGGCAAGGCCGAAGGCGCGATGGACGCCGGCAACATGCTCAAGCCCATGCTCGCCCGCGGTGAGCTCCGCGTGGTCGGGGCCACGACGCTCGACGAGTATCGCCAGCATATCGAGAAGGATCCGGCGCTGGAGCGTCGTTTCCAGCCGGTCATGGTGGGCGAGCCGTCAGTGGAGAACACGATCGCGATCCTGCGCGGCTTGAAGGAGCGGTATGAGTCGCACCACGGCGTGCGCATCACCGATGCGGCGGTCGTCGCGGCCGCGACGTTCTCCAATCGCTATATCGGCGACCGCTTCTTGCCTGACAAGGCCATCGACCTGATGGATGAAGCCGCGTCGCGCCTGCGCATCGAGATCGACTCGCTGCCGCAGGAGATCGACGAGGTCGAGCGCCGCATCGTGCAGCTCGAGATCGAACGGCACTCGCTCCAGAAGGAGACCGACAAGGCCTCGGTGGAACGGCGCGGGATCATCGAGCGCGACCTCGCGGGCCTGCAGGAGACCGCGGCGGGGATGAAGGCGCAGTGGCAGACGGAGAAAGCGTCCCTCGGCGAGGTCGGCACCATCAAGCAACAGATCGACCACGCGCGCGTTGCGGCGGAGCAGGCGACGCGGAGCGGCGATCTCGGCAAGGCCGCCGAGATCAGCTATGGCACCATCCCGCAACTGGAGGCGCACCTGAGGGCCATCGAGTCGCGCACGGCGGAGCAGGGCACCGGCAAGCGCTTCCTCGAGGAGGAGGTGACGGCCGAGCACATCGCGGAGATCGTCGCGAAGTGGACGGGCATTCCTGTGACGCGCATGCTCGAGAGTGAGCGCGAACGCCTCACCAAGCTCGAGGATGAACTCGCCAAACGCGTCATCGGGCAGCGCGCCGCGGCGACGGCGGTCGCCAATGCGGTGCGCCGCTCACGCGCGGGATTGCAGGACCCCAATCGCCCGATCGGCTCCTTCATCTTCCTCGGCCCCACGGGCGTCGGGAAGACGGAGACGGCGCGGACACTCGCCGAGTTCCTCTTCGACGACGAGCGCGCGATGGTGCGCCTCGATATGTCGGAGTACATGGAGAAGCACGCCGTCGCGCGGCTCATCGGGGCGCCGCCAGGTTACGTCGGGTATGAGGAGGGGGGGCAACTCACGGAGGCCATCCGCCGTCGGCCGTACGCCGTGATCCTGTTCGATGAGATCGAGAAGGCGCATGCCGATGTGTTCAACGTGCTCCTCCAGATCCTCGATGACGGACGACTCACCGACAGTCAGGGCCGCACGGTGAATTTCAAGAACGCCGTGGTCATCATGACGTCGAACATCGGGAGCCCACTGATCCTCGAGCATCGGGGGGAGGACTGGGCGTTGGTCGAGACGCAGGTGCTCGCGCAATTGCGCGCGCACTTCCGTCCCGAGTTCCTCAACCGCGTGGACGACATCGTCGTGTTCCGTCCGTTGGGCGAGGGCGACATCGCACACATCGTGGACCTCCAGCTCGACCGCTTGCGCCGCTTGATGGCGGACCGCAAGCTCACGTTGCAGATGAGCGACGCGGCCAAAGCGTTCGTCGCACACGAGGGCTATGACCCGGCCTTCGGCGCGCGACCGCTCAAGCGCGCCGTGCAGCGGCTCGTGCAGGATCCGTTGGCGATGGCCGTCCTCGAAGGGCGCTTCCCCGAGGGGAGCACGGTCGTCGTCGAGCTGGTCGACGGTCAGCTCACCTTCGCGGAGGGCGTGTGAGCCGCGAGGCCACCGACGCGAAGTGGATGGCGGAGGCGCTGGCGCTCGCGCTCGACGCGGGGGCCCGCGGCGAAGTGCCGGTGGGGGCCGTCGTGGTCGTGGATGATCGGGTGGTCGCGTCGGCCGCGAACGCGATGGTCGCCGAGCGTGATGCCACGCAACACGCGGAGGTGCGGGCGCTGCGTGCCGCGACCTCGGCGGTGAGTGATGCGCGTCTGCCCGCCGCCACGCTGTATGTGACGCTCGAACCCTGCGCCATGTGCGCCGGCGCGATCGTGCTGTCGCGCGTCGGGCGGGTCGTGTTCGGCGCGTGGGACGACAAAGCCGGGATGGCCGGCTCCGTGGAGGATCTGTTGCGACACCGGAAGCTCAACCACCGTCCGGATGTGCAGGGTGGGGTGCTGGCTGAGGCCAGTAGCGCGCTCCTCGCTGACTTCTTTCGTGCGCGCCGGAGCTGATCGCCGTTAGCGGTCGCGGCAGCGTGCTGCCGCAACACGACCGCGCACGGCCGCGGCCGTGGTGAGCCGTGCGGCGGCGGCGGGCGCTCGGAAGATCGCCAGATAGGCGCCGTCCGCCAGGACACCTCGGTCCACGAACTCGTAGCCGAGCGCCTCGACCTCACAGCGGAGGAGCGGCGTGGGGGTGCCGTGCCGCGTGGTCGGGGCCTCTTGATCGAGGATCCCGAGCAACCCGCCTTCCTTCAGCGCGAAGGCGAGATGGAACAGCAGGCCGAACGGCTGCTCGATCTCATGGTACATATGGATCATCAGGGCGACATCGACCCCGTCATCGGGCAGGCGCGGGTTGTGCGGCTCGCCTGAGATCACGCGGACGTTCGTCCACTTGGCCTGGCGGACCCGCTCGCGCAGGAGCGCGAGGTAGCGCGGCTCCACATCCACGGCGAGTACGCTCCCCGTGGGACCGAGCAGCGTCGCAAGATGGCCGACATAATAGCCATCCCCCGCGCCGATGTCGGCCACCCGCATGCCGGGACGGATCCGCAACGCCTGCAGCACGCGATCCGCCTCGCCAAGCGCATCGCGCTGCTCCTCGTCCACCCAGCGCGGCGCGACGATCGCCGCCACGGGCCGTGTGGGGGTCGGAAACGAGTCGGCGGGGATCGGCCGCTGGGCGGAGATCGGGGCGGTCGCGCTCAACAGGAGCGAGACGACCGCGGTCGCGGAAAGAACGATGCGGGTGGCAGAAGGCATGCCGCTCAAGCGTGGCACCCCCAACCAGTGTTCCCGATCGATGCGAGCCCTTGAAGCTGTCCCGTCCCGTGCGATAGATTACGGGACTGTACCAGAACATGGTACGAAGATTGGACAGGTGTCCGAGTGGCTGAAGGACCCGGTCTCGAAAACCGGTATACCGGCAACGGTATCGTGGGTTCGAATCCCACCCTGTCCGTGACACAGAAGCACGAGTAGCACGAGTAGCACGAGTAGCACGGGAGCACTCTCGTGCTTCTCGTGCCACTCGTCCTGTCTCGTGCCACTGTAGTGAGGACAGGTGGCCGAGCGGCTGAAGGCACTCGCCTGGAAAGCGTGTAAACGGGAAACCGTTTCGAGGGTTCGAATCCCTCCCTGTCCGTGGGATGCCGGGCCGATCACCGATCGGTCCGGCATCTGTCGTTTGTGATGCACCGCCCCTCTCGGATGATCCTCGCGGTCGTGGCCGCACGATCATAATCCCGTTCCCAGCGGGCGCCGTGCACCTCCTGGGCCACGGCGATGAGGTGCCGACCTTTGGAGCGACCGATTCGTGACCTGCCTAGAAGGGCTTGTAGACCGCGAAGTACGCCGCCAGCGCCCCCAAGAACGGTAACCCGACCAAGACAGGCACGGCGAGTGACGGTCGACGGTACGGCAGGACCACCACGACCGCGATGATCGCCCAGATCACCAGCTTGGCCCAGAGCCACCCCGGAAAGTTCGCCCCCTGCACCATGCCGAGACGGGCCAGCATGCCGAACCCACCGAGCAGGACCAGGAACGCCCCGCCTCCATGGATCACCGCGGTCAAACGACGGGTGACCGAACCGGCTTTTGTGCCACCGTTGGCCGCGTGGACGGCTACGCCGCCGACGGCGGCGTAGGCAAGGAGGAGTCCAAGGATGTGGACGACTTTGTAGAACGAGTACGGGAGCATGAGGATCGGGGATGGAGTTCGGCCGAAAACTAAGCTCCCGCACACCCGGTGCGGAGGGTATATTGCCTCCTCGATGCCTGCCTCCGCCTCCGTCCTGCTCGATGCCCGCGCTGTCGCGCGGACCCTGAAGCGTATGGCTGAGCAGATCGTGGAACTCAACGACGGCACTGAGGGCCTGGTCCTCGTCGGGATCCAGCGGCGCGGGGTCCAACTATCCGACCGCATCGCCGCGCACATCGCGGCGTCCGAGTCGGTCACCCTGCCACGGGGTGAGCTCGACATCACGCTCTATCGCGATGATCTGCAGGCCGTCGGCTCGCTCCCGGTCGTGGGGCGCACCAAGCTGCCGCTCCAGCTCGACGGCAAATGTGTCGTGATCATCGATGACGTGCTGTTCACGGGCCGTACCGTCCGCGCGGCCCTCGATGAGCTCACGGATTTCGGTCGCCCAGCGCGCATCGCACTGGCCGTCCTCGTCGACCGCGGCGGCCGCGAACTGCCCATCCACGCCGACGTGATCGGCAAGACCGTCGACATCCCACGCGGCGGGCGCGTCGATGTCGCGGTCGCCGAGCTCGACGGCCGCGACGAAGTGACCATCACCCACGTCGGCGCGCGCTCGTGACGCTCTCCCTCGGCAAGGATCTCCTCGGACTCGCCGCGCTGTCAGCGGAGCAGATCCGCTATATCCTCGACACCGCCGAGCCGTTCAAGGAGATCTCCGAGCGGCAGATCAAGAAGGTGCCGACGCTCCGCGGCATGACGGTCGTCAACCTGTTCTTCGAACCGAGCACGCGCACGCGCATCTCGTTCGAGTTCGCCGAGAAGCGGCTCTCGGCCGATACCGTCAACGTGGCCTCGTCCGGGTCCAGTGTCTCCAAGGGGGAGACCTTGGTGGATACCGCGCGCAATCTCGAAGCGATGCGGATCGACATGGTCGTCATCCGCCACGCATCCTCCGGGGCCGCGCAGTTCTTGGCCGAGCGCATCGAGTCCAACGTCATCAACGCTGGCGATGGGATGCACGAACATCCCACGCAGGGACTGCTCGACCTGCTCACGCTGCGCGACAAGCTGGGCGACCTGGCGGGGCGCCGCGTGTGCCTCGTGGGCGATGTGCTGCATTCGCGCGTCGCGCGGTCGAACATCGCGGGGCTCACCAAGCTCGGCGCCGACGTCGCCGTGTGCGGTCCGCGCTCGCTCTTGCCCAACGGCGTGGAGGATCTGGGGGTCACGGTGTTCGATCGCATCGAGGAAGCGATCGAGTGGGCCGAAGCGCTCAACATCTTGCGCTTGCAGCTCGAGCGGATGACGGCGGGGTACATCCCGTCGCTCCGTGAGTACAACCGCGTCTTCGGCGTGACGCGCGAACGGTTGGAACGCGCCCCGCGCGACATCCTCATCCTGCACCCCGGACCGATGAACCGCGGCGTCGAGATCGACTCCGATGTGGCCGACGGTCCGCACAGTGTCATCCTGCACCAAGTCACCAATGGCGTGGCCATTCGGATGGCGGTGCTCTACTTGTTGGCCGGGGCTCGCCCCGAAGCCGGTACCGAGAAAGGCGTATGACGACCAGGCCGATCCTCCTCAAGGGAGGGCGACTCCTCGACCCCAGCACGCAGCGCGATGGGGTGGGCGATCTCCTCATCGTCGATGGCCGCATCGCGGCGATCGGCGGGAACATCGCCGGCCCTGACGGCGCCGAGACCATCGACTGCACCGGGCGCGTGGTCGCGCCGGGCCTCGTGGACGTGCACGTGCATCTGCGCGAGCCCGGCCGCGAGGACGTCGAGACGATCGCCACCGGGGCGGCCGCCGCGGCCGCCGGTGGCTTCACGTCGGTCGTCGCGATGCCGAACACCACGCCGGTCACGGACAATCAAGCGGCCGTGGGGTTCGTCGTGCAGAAGGGCAAGCAGGCCGGCATGGCCCGCGTGTTCCCGTACGGCGCCATCTCCGTGGGACAGCGCGGCGAACAGCTCGCCGAGATGGGCGAGATGGTCGCGGCCGGTGCCGTCGCGTTCTCCGACGACGGGCGCCCGGTGTCGACGGCGCACATGATGCGCACCGCGCTCGAGTACGCGCGTACCTTCGATGTGGTCGTCGCCGAGCATTGCGAGGACATGTCGCTGGCGCACGGCGGCGCGATGAACGAAGGCCGAATGTCCGCGAAGCTCGGGCTCAAGGGGATCCCGGATGAGGCCGAGGAGATCGACGTCATCCGCTGCATCCTGTTGGCGCGGCGTACCGGCGGCAAGCTCCACTTGTGCCACATGAGCACCAAGGGATCGGTCGCATTGATCCGTTGGGCCAAGCAGCAGGGCATCGCCGTGACGGCCGAAGTGTGCTCGCACCACATCTCGCTGACCGAGGACGCGGTCGACGGCTACAACACCAATGCCAAGATGAACCCGCCGCTGCGCACCGCCGAGGATGTCGAGGCGCTGCAGCAGGCCGTGAAGGACGGCACGATCGAAGTGCTCGCGACGGATCATGCGCCGCACCACTACGACGAGAAGGAACGGGAGTTCCCCGATGCACCCAATGGCATCGTGGGACTCGAGACGGCCCTGGGCATCAACATCGCGTATCTCGTGGAGCCGGGGATCATCTCGCTGTCCACGTTGATCGACCGCATGTCGTGTGCGCCCGCGAAGATCTTCAAGCTCCCCGGTGGCACGTTGGTCACGAACGGCGTGGCCGACATCACCGTGTTCGATCCCAAGGCGCCGTGGGTGGTGGATCCCACCCAGTTCAAGTCCAAGGGGCGGAACACGCCGTACGGAGGGCACACGCTCACCGGCCGCGCGGACGCCACCATCGTGGACGGTCGCGTCGTCTTCCGCCGCCCCTGAGGAACCGCTCGGCGCACCGGGCGTTGCTCTCCTATGTCCATCACGCAGTGGGTCCGTCGCGCGCTCGTCCTCATCGGGGCGAGCGCGTCGCTCGTGTCGGGGCAGACCGCGACCGGTGTCATCGTCGGTCGCGTCGTCGACGGCGTGACCGAGGCGCCCGTGGTGGGCGCCACCGTCGTCGTGGTCGGCCGCAGTGAGGCGGTCGTCAGCGACAGTGCGGGGCGGTTCACGCTCCGCGGCATTCCGGTGGGGATCGTGCGTCTCACGGTCCGGCGCATCGGCTTCGAGCCCGTCACGCGTACTGACATCGCCGTCTCGCCGGCCAAGCCGGCCGAGGTGCGCATCGCGATGCGCGCGGTCGCCTTCACGCTGAGTACGGTCGATGTGCGTCCCGACGCGTTCCCGAGTCGCCCCGCGACGAACACGCCGGTGTCCACCCAGACCTACACCGCCGAAGAAGTGCGGCGCCAACCTGGCGCCCAGGAGGACGTGCTCCGCGCCGTCTCCGTGGCGCCCGGCGTTGGCGTGACGAGCGGGGCGCGCAATGACCTCATCGTGCGCGGTGGTGCGCCGTTCGAGAATCTGTTCCTCGTGGACAACATCGCGATCGGGAACATCAATCACTTCGGCTCGCAGGGCTCGTCGGGCGGCCCCATCTCCATCGTGAACATCCGCTTCATCGAGGAAGCGTCGTTGTCCGCGGGTGGGTTCGGCGCGCGCTATGGCGACCGCACCGCATCGGTCACCGACATCACGCTCCGGGAAGGGAATCGCGAGCGCCTCGCGGGGGAGCTGAACATCGCGGCCTCGCAGTACGGCGCCGTGCTCGAAGGGCCGCTCGGCGACAAGGCGTCGTTCTTCGCCAATGTGCGACAGAGTTATCTGGATCTGCTGTTCAAAGCACTCGGGCAGAAGTTCATTCCCGCGTATCGCGATGCCATCGTGAAGGTCTCCTACCGGCCCACCGACCGCGATGCGCTGTCGGTGCTCGCCCTCGGCGCGCGTGGCACGGTGACGTTCGACAACGACGATGCCGATGCGCGACTCGACAACGCGCGTATCCTCGCGCCGGCGCAGGATCAGGCGGTGGCGGGGCTCACGTGGCGCCGCCTCCTCAACGCCGGCGTCGTCACGACGACCCTTGGCCACACGTGGTCGCGCTTCGAGACCGCACAGCGCGATTCGCTGTTGCAACCCATCTTCGCCAACCGGTCGTCCGAGCAGGAGACGAGTCTGCGCAGCGAGGCGACCATCCGCTGGGACACCCGCCGCACCATCGAAGTCGGCGTGTTGGCCACGCACGCCGCGGCGTTGGAGTACGATCTCGCGCTGGCCGGGGCCGTGCGACGCGATGACGCCGGGATCGCGCAGCCCCTGGCGTTGGATACCACGTTCCGCGCCACGCGGCTGGGGGCGCATGCGTCGTTGTCGTGGGAGCTCACGCCACGGTGGAGTCTCACCACGGGCGTGCGCGGTGATCGGTACGGCGCGCTGAACGATGCCGTGCGCGTGGCGCCGCGTGGCGCGCTGACGTTCGCGCCTGATGACCGCACCGCACTCACCATGAGCGCGGGGCGGTACTGGCAACAGCCCTCATTCATCTGGCTCATCGGCGCCGCTGGCAACGCGCGCACGCTCCGTCCGCTCCGCGCGGATCATCTCGTGATGGGCGCGTCACGCGTGCTTCGGCCCGACACCAAGCTGCAGGTCGAGGTCTACGGCAAGCGGTATGCGGATTACCCAGCGCGGGTGTGGCGTCCGTCGGCCGTCTTGCAGCCCTCGGGGTTCGACGACGCGAGCACGGACATCCCCTTCGGCTTGGAGCCGTTGGAGTCACGAGGCCGCGGTGAGGCGATCGGGGCCGAAGTGTTCGTGCAGCGGCGCCTCACCGACTCGCCGTGGTACGGGCAAGCTGCGCTGAGTCTCAACCGGACGCGCTTCACGGGGCTCGATGGGACGCGGGCGCCCGGCGCCTTCGACACGCCCGTGCTCGCGAACGTGCTCGTGGGCTGGCGGCCGTCGGCGCGCTGGGAGATCGCCACGCGCGTGCGGGGCGCCACGGGCTTACCCACCACGCCGTTCGTGACCACCGGCTCGGCGGCCGGCACGCTCGACTTCACGCGCTACCACACCGAGCGCGGGGAGGTGTTCGTCGCGGCTGATCTGCGCGTGGACCGTCGCTTCACCTTCGGGAAGACCCATCTCATCGCCTTCTTCGATGTGCAGAATGTGACCGGGCGGGCCAACGGACGGCGGGCGCAGTGGGACCCGCGTGCCCGCAGCGTCGTGCGGACCGATGGGGCGGGGCGCTTGCCCACGATCGGACTCAATTGGGAGTTCTGAGCCCCCCCTGTCGTCGGCGCGTCGCACCTCCTACGCTTGAAGGGTGACCACACCGATCCCGCCTCAGTTCCGCGATGCCGCGGCGCACATCGTGCGGGTCTGCCAGCGGCTCGATGCGCGTGAGCTCATCGCGGGGCAGGACGGCAATGTGTCCGTGCGCGTGGCACCTGATCGGATCCTGGTGACGCCAGCGGGCTTCTCCAAGTACGTGCTCACGCCCGACGACCTCGTGCTCCTCGCGCTCGACGGGACCCAGCACGCGGGGACGCACGCGCCCTCGTCGGAGGTGGCCGTGCATCTCCGCGCCTATCAGCAGCGCCCCGACGTGCACGCCGTGATCCACGCCCATCCGGTGCACGCCACGGCGTTCACCGTGCTAGGGGAGACGCTGCCGCACGATGTGCTCCCCGAGGTGACGGTGTTGCTTGGTCGTATCCCGTTCGTCCCCTATGCGACCCCCGGTACCCCGGAGGTCGCGGTGGCGTTCGACCGCTGGTGGGCCGATCACGACGTATTCTTGATGGAGCACCACGGCGCGCTCACGGTGGGTGGCACGCTCGCGCTCGCCGAGCAGCGCATGGAGAGTTTGGAGCACGCCGCGCGCATCCTGTTGGTCGCGCGTGCCGCGGGGCCGGTGGGCGCGCTCCCGCGGCGCGCGGTGAAGGAGCTTGAAGCACTGCACGCCGCACGACGCACACACTTGTTGCAGGGACCAGGGACCCAATGACCGACGCGACCGACCGACCCACCATCGACGCGCTCCTCGCGGACCGTGCACGGTACGAGACGTGGCTGGAGCAGCTGGCCGCCACGGCCACCCAAGTGCCCGCGCATGTCGTCGAACGGGTGCAGGGTGACTATCGCGCGCGTTTGGACCACGTGGTCGCCGCGCTCACCGATCGGGCCGACGAGTTGAGCGCCGAGGCCGCGTCGTTGGCGCAGCGCGTGACGGCGCTCGAGATGGAGCTGTCGGCCAAGCGCGATGCGCGGGCCGAGGATGAGCTCCGCGCACTCGTCGGGGAACACGACGACGCGGTGTGGTCGGCGCGGGCGGCCGAGCACGATGCGGCGATCGCCTCGGTGTTGGCGGATCGTGATCGCACGGCCGTCGAGCGTGACCGCGTGCACGCCATGCTCGGCGAGGCGACGCGCCCCTTGAAGGGGACCCGCGTCGTGAGCGAGGGGGAGGTCGTGTCCGAGCCGGCGGCGCCCCCGAGCGAGATCCAAGAGCCGGTGGCCCCTGCATCCGTGGACGACATCGACGCGGTGGCGGTGACGGACGGGGACGGGCCGATGGGAGTCGCCACCGCCGAGGCGGCGCCGTTCGCGGACCTCCCGCCGCTCGTGCCGGAGCCGAGCGCGCTGGCCGCGGACAGCCTCGCGGACGTGATGCCCACGCCGAGCTTCGCCGCGCCCCCGTCGCCGCGTAGCTCCCGAGCCATGAGCTTCGACGAGATCGCCTTTCTTGACACGGTCGTGGGTCGGCCGACCCCCATGGTCACCCCGGTGGTCACGGCGCCGTCGGACGACCGGACGGCGCCTCCCGCCGCATTGTTCGAGGATGCCCCGCTGGAGCCGGTGACCCTCGAGGGCGGGGCCCCCGACACGGCCCGGTCGCTCAAGTGCCAAGAGTGTGGATGGATGAACATCCCCACCGAGTGGTACTGCGAGAAGTGCGGGGGCGAGCTGTCGGCGTTCTAGGGCCGCCGTGGGCCCGCGCGGGCGGGCCGGACACAACGACGAGGGGCCGGCACTCAGAGAGTACCGGCCCCTTCGCGCATCAGGCGGAGCGACGCTTACGAGGCCTTGTTGGCCTGCTTGGCGATCGAGCTCTTGTGGCGCGCGGCCTTGTTCGGGTGGATCAAGCCCTTGCGGGCCGCCCGATCGAGGAGCTGTACGGCCTGCTTCCGCGCTTCCGGCGACGCATCATCGGTGGCGCCCTTCTTGAGGGCGGTCCGCAGCGTGGAGCGCTGAGCACGATTGCGCACCGCGGCAGCCGCGGACTTGCGCATATTCTTCTTGGACGACTTGAGATTCGGCACGAGCGATTCGAAGCAGGGAGGACTCAGAAACAGCCCCGACGGATTGGGGCAGACCTGAATCTTACCCAACTCCCGGACCGAGGTCAAGGCGTTGTGGTGCTTTCACATCGGCGTCCGGGAGGGTATCCTTCGGCGTCGCTGCGTGAGCCCCGACTGGCCGGGGCCGCCGCCGTCCCCCTTGTCGCCCCCGAAGCCCCCCGCGTGGACAAATTCCAGGTCTTCGTCCTCATCGCCCCCGTCCTGCTGTTCTCGATGGTGGCCCACGAGTACGCCCATGGATACGCCGCCCTCAAACAGGGCGATACGACCGCGCTCATGCTCGGTCGGCTGACGTGGAACCCCGCCAAGCATATCGATCCGTTCATGACGATCGTGCTACCGGTCATCACGTTCCTGACCACGGGCTTCATCTTCGGCGGCGCCAAGCCGGTCCCCGTGCAGCCGCGTAACTACCGCCACTACAAGCGCGGCGACATCATCGTCTCGATGGCGGGGATCGTCGTCAATCTGTGCCTCGTCGTCATCAGCACGATCCTGATCATCGTCCTCGGATGGATCGGGCGGAGCTCCGAGGCGCTCTTACCCTCGGTGGCGATCCTACAGGCGATGATGTTCGTGAGCGTGCTGTTCAACTTGGTGCTCGCGTTCTTCAACTTGCTCCCCGTGCCGCCGCTCGACGGCTCGCACGTGTTCAAGTATCTACTGCCGCCCGCGTGGGCCGTCCGCTATCAGCAGATCGGCTTCATGGGCATCTTCCTGCTGCTGCTCTTGCTGCCGGTTCTGCGGCCCTTCTACCTCGGCCCGGTGAACTTCTTCCTCGGCCTCTCCGTGCGGGGCACCGCGGGGGCGTTCTTGCCGGAATCGATCCAGATCATCCGCGACGCGGGCTTCATCCGATGATCCAGCCCATCGATCCGCATGCGGTGACGGCACCCTTCGACGCGCCGCCCGCTGGCTTCCTGATCGAACTCCCCGAGTACGCGGGGCCGCTCGATCTCCTGCTGGCGCTCATCCGCGACGAACGGGTGGACATCTACGACATCCCTGTCGCGCGCATCTGCATCCAGTTCGTGGCCCGCATCCATGCCCTCGGCTTGAACGAAGCCGCCGAGTACCTCGAGATGGCGGCCCGACTGCTCCGCATCAAGGTGCAGATGCTGCTGCCGCGCTCCGAGACCGACGAGGGGTGGGATGATCCCCGCGCCGAGCTCGTGCGTCGGTTGCTCGAGTATCAACAGATCCGCGAGGCGGTCGATCTCCTCGAGCGCTTGAGCGAGGATCGCCGCAATCGCTTCGCGCGCGCGTACATCCAAGCCTCCGATGCGCCGCCCATCGCGCCGCTGGCGATGACGTTGGCCGAATTGCTGGCGGCCGTCGATCGCGTGCTCCGCGTGGCCAAGGAGCCGGCGGTCCACGACGTGATCCCGCGTTCGCTGGACGTGGACTCGGCCATCGCGACCGTGCGGGCCGTGTTGCTGCTCCGCTCGCATGCCCGCTGGCGCGATGTCGTGCGCGATGGCGCCGAACCCTGGGAGGTCCTGTCGGCCCTCCTCGCCCTACTTGAGCTCGCCCGTCGTGGCGAGCTCCGTATCCAACAGCCGCGCCCATTCGCTGCGGTGGAGATTGCCCGTGAGTCCACTGGCGAAGCTGCTTGAAGCCGCGCTCTTTGCGAGCGCTCGTCCCATCGCCACCGCCGAACTCGCGGCGCTCGACCCCGAGGCCTCACCGGCCGCGGTGCAGTCGGCGCTCGACGAACTGCGCGAGCACTACGACACCGATGGGCATGGGGTCGAACTCGCTGACGTGGGTGGGGGCTGGCAGATCCTGACGCGCGCCGAGTACACCGAGACCATCGAGCGCGCCCAACTGGCGGTGCGGCCGGCGCGCCTCTCCGCGGCCTCGCTCGAGACGTTGGCGATCATCGCGTACCGGCAGCCGATCGGGCGTGCCGAGATCGAGGAGATCCGCGGCGTGAACGTGGGAGCCGTGCTCCGCAGTCTCACCGAGCGCGGCTTGATCGAAGTGACGTCGCGTGGTGAGGGGCTGGGTCGGCCGTTGTTGTACGGGACGACCCCGCTCTTCTTGGAGCACTTCGCGTTGCGTCACCTCGAAGAATTGCCGCGCGCCGATGAGTTCGCCGTCGCGCTCCGCGCCGAACCGCGCCCCATGTGAGCCACGAATCGATGCGCATCCAGCGCGCCCTCGCGCGCGCCGGCCTGGCATCCCACCGTGCGGCGGAGGAGTTGGTCGCGGCGGGTCGCGTGACCGTGAACGGTGCGCCGGCGCAAACGGGGCAGACCGTCACCCCCGGGAAGGACGACATCCGTGTCGACGGGCAGCCGCTCGCGAAGCCCGTGGCCACCCAGTGGTTCTTGCTCAACAAGCCGCAGGGCACCGTGACCACGCGCCACGACCCGGGGGGTCGCAAGACGGTGTTCGATCTCGTGCCACCGACGCCCGGTCTCACGTACGTGGGACGACTCGATTATCTGACCGAAGGCGTCTTGTTGCTCACCACCGACGGTGCCGCCGCCCACAAGCTGGCCCACCCGTCGGGTGCGGTGCAGCGGACGTACGAGGCCACGGTGCGCGGCGATGCGCTGCGTGCGGCGGAACGTGCGGTGA
>JBEIVF010000191.1:0-3891 GCA_040374005.1 Gemmatimonadaceae bacterium
ACCTCGGTGATCTCGTGGTGATGAAGTCGTCGGTGAACTACGTGGGCCGCACGTCGATGGAAGTGGGGGTGCGCGTCGAAGCCGAGGATCTGCTGACGGGTGTACGACGTCACACCAACTCGTGCTATCTCACGTTCGTCGCCATTGATCGCAACGGTCGGCCGGTGGAATTGCCGGGCGTGATCCCAGAGTCGGACGTCGAGATCAAGCGACACGCGGCGGCGCAGAAGCGTCGCGCCCGTCGGTTGGAGGAGCGCAATCAGGAGGCCCTGGACTCGTGAACTCTCGATTGTTCACCTTGGCCGAGGCCGAGTCCACGCTGCCGTATGTTCGACGCGTGGTGTCGGACTTGGTGCGCGAGTATCGCGCGTGGCAAGAAGTGCTCGGCGCGTATGAGTTGGCCGCGGCGCGGCAGCGCGCGAGTGAAGATGGTGGCCCAGCGGACGATGGCACGTCGGCGGCGTTGG
Organism: Gemmatimonadaceae bacterium; assembly: GCA_040374005.1. Classification (GTDB taxonomy): domain Bacteria; phylum Gemmatimonadota; class Gemmatimonadetes; order Gemmatimonadales; family Gemmatimonadaceae; genus DASRAP01. The sequence goes on from JBEIVF010000191.1 coordinate 468, forward strand.
AGGTGCAGGCCGCCGAGTTGGCGGAGCGGATCGAGCGCTGTTTGGAAGAGTTGGCGGCCGTAGGCGCCGAGCCGCGGCAGTACGGCGACGGCTATGTGGACTTTCCGGGTGTGCGCGACGGGTATCCGGTGCGGTGGAGTTGGCGGTTGGGTGAAGCGAACATCGCGCACTGGCGCGACAGTTCCGGGGACGACGCCGAGCGACATGCGCTCAGCGAGGATCCGGCGTCGATCGGAGAGGACGAACGATGAGTGAGCGAGCGCGCACGTACCGCGATGCGCAGGGCACGGTGTGGACGGTGACGGTGCAGACCCCGGGGGCGAGCAATGCGCAGCTCAACTTCTTGCATCCTGATGGTCGGTCGTCGCGTGACAATCGCTACGCGCAGATCACGTGGGGCGGGCGCGAGTCGCAGAACACGTCAGGCCGCGTGGATCCAGCGGTGGTGTTGGCGTCGCTCGACGATGCCGCCGTTGGGCGCTACTTCCGTCGCTCGATGTCGATGGCCGGCCGCCCGGTCCTGAACGGCCGCGTACTCTAGCGCGCTACGCGCTGGGCTCGGCGTCGCGGAACGGCACGTCGATCTCGGCGCCGTCGCGTACATAGCTGGACGCGGCGAACACCTCTTGGGCCTCGCGCTCGATCTCGCTGGTGTTCCATGAGTAGCGCGCGGACACGTGCGTGAGCAGGAGCCGCTGCACTCCCGCCGCTGCCGCTACCTGCGCGGCTTCGCGCGCGGTGCTGTGCCCCGTCTCGGCCGCGCGCTCCGCTTCGTCGTCGCCGAAGGTCGCTTCGTGGATGAGCACATCGGCGTTGCGCGCCGCGTCGATGGTCGCCGCGCAGGGGCGTGTGTCGCCCGTGTACACGACCGTGCGGCCGGCGCGCGTGGGGCCCACAAGCTCGCTGGGGGCGACCACGCGACCGTCCTCGAGCGTGATCGACTCTCCCTTGTGGATGCGGCCCCACAGCGGCCCTTCGGGAATGCCGAGGGCACGGGCGTGGTCAGGGTCGAAGCGGCCCAAGCGTGTGTCTTCGACCAGCGCGTAGCCCAGCGCCACCGCGCCGCGGTGCTGCACCGAGAACGCGTTGATGCTGTAGTCCTCGCGGCGGACCGTGCTGCCGTCGCTGAGCTCAGCGACTTCGACGGGGTAGGTGAGCCGGTCCTGGCCGAGGAGCTCCGCTTGGCGGAGGATGCGATCACCGCCCTTAGGGCCCCACACACGTAACGGCTCCGTGCGGCCCTGCAACGCGAGTGTGCGCAGTAGCCCCGGAATGCCGAGGAAGTGGTCGTGGTGCCAGTGCGTGACGAAGATGTCGTCGAGCGCGAAGGTGATGCCGTAGCGCATCATTTGGCGCTGCGTGCCCTCGCCGCAGTCGAACATCAGCGTTTCGCCCTCGCGGATCAGCGCCAACGACGAGACCCCCCGTTCCACAGTGGGTCGGGAGGCGGCGGTGCCGAGGAAGCGGAGGGTGAGGGACACGGGGGGCTTGAACCAGAGAGGGTCGACTAGGATAAGTTAGTCGGACCTTCACCCCGACACGAATGGACCGCACCCCGACCCACCACGACGCCGAGCTCGTCCTGCGCCTGTACGAGCTACGCCGCGAGCCCGTGATGCGCGAGAGCCGCGACAAGTTCCTGCGTGGCTTTTGGCCCAAGGACGAGGCCGAGGCGGTAGCCGTGCTCGCGCTGGATCACCCGCTGAACGTGGCCTACCGTCAGGTGACGACGTACTGGGAGATGGCGTTCGCCCTGTGCAAGCATGGGACCCTGAGCCCCGAGTTGCTGCTCGACTCGTCGGGCGAGGGGCTCTTCGCCTACGCGCGGCTGGAGCCGTACCTCGCGGCAATTCGAGCCAAGACGAATCCGCGCACGTTGCGGAGCACGGACTGGATTGCGAACGAGACGGCGTTGGGGCGGGCGGTGATGGAGACGATGCGGGGGAGGGTGGCGGCAGCGCTGGCGGCGAAACGCTAGGCGGTCACGCTCGCGAACCGCGTGTCATCGATGTTCCTGCCGCTCACGACACACACCGCCGGAAACACAACACCCTCCGCCTTCCCCGCGAGTACTGCGCCGACCGTCACCGCCCCCGACCCCTCAGCCCGCACCCCCTCCTCCTCCCACAACCACCGAATCGCCGCCGCGGTCTCCTCCTCGGTCAGCACCGCGATCCCATCCAACCCAAACCGCCCGATCGCCAACGCATCATCATCGATCTGCCCCGCGAGCCCATCGGCCAACGTCGGCAGCGAAGGAATCGGCACCAAGTGCCCAGCCGCCAGCGCCACCGCCATCGCATTCGTCCGCTCAGTCTGCGCACCAAGAATGCGCACACTCGGATGCGCCTCGCGCACATAGCCCGCAATGCCGCCGAGCAATCCGCCGCCACCCACGCACGTCAGCAGCGTTGCAGTGTTCGGCAGCTGATCCATGATCTCCAACGCCACCGTGCCTTGCCCTGCGAGCAAGTCGTGGCCCAAGCACGGATGCACGAACGTCGCGCCGGTGGCGGCCGCGTGCGCGTACGCACGCACCATCGCCGCGTCGTAGTCGGGCTCGGTCGCATCGACCGTCGTGCCCAGCGCGGCAATGCCATCGCGTTTCACCGCGGGCGCGGTGCTCGGTACGTAGAGCGTCGCCGCAATGCCCAAGGCCTTGGCTGCGTACGCGACGCCAAGGCCGTGATTGCCGGCCGACGAGGCCACCACACCAGCATCGCGCGCCGCCACCGGCAACTGCGACAGCGCATTGAACGCGCCTCGCACCTTGAACGAGCCCGTCACCTGCTCAGTCTCGAGCTTCAAATACACATCGCCGCCAGCAATGGCCGACAGGGCAGGGGAGTGGCGGAGCGTGGTGCGCACCGCGACACCATCGATACGATCAGCCGCGGCGCGAACGGCGGCGGCGGACGGGACGGGAGCAGTAGGAGTGGTCACCCACCAAATATCGTCGGCTGATCGCCCCAGCGCGCGAGGTACGACTCGGTGTCGTACTTGGCCCGCGCCCGGAACAGCGACATGGGCCGGATCTGCCCCCACACCGGCCGCTCCTGGAACGCCCGGTCGAACTTGCCGAAGCACCACTGGATGCCCGCGTATGAGCTCGGGTCGCGCCCGTCCAGTGCGTACTTGTTGTTCAGGTACACCAAGTGCTTGAAGGCGTCCGAATACTTGCGCGTCCACAGCAGCGCCGACTTGCCCCACAACATCCGCATCACGTTGTGCATGAGGCCCGTGGCCACCAACTCGCGCTGCGCGGCATTCCACAACGGCTCATGCGTCCGCGCCTCCTCCAACTCGGCCAGCGAATACAACACTTCGCGCTCGTCGTCCACGTGCTTGAGCATCGTGCGATGCACCCAGTCGGGCAACGCTTTCAGCGAGCCGAACTTCGGATTCCACAAGCAGAAGTTGAGCG
>JBEIVF010000182.1:0-4217 GCA_040374005.1 Gemmatimonadaceae bacterium
TGTGGCGGAGCAGTTCGCGGCGGTCGAGCGCGAGCGCACCCTCGCCGACGAGACCGTCGCGGCCGCGGCCGCGATGCTGGCCGACCGCGATGCGGCGGCCGAAGCGACGCGGGCCGCCTTGGCGGAGGCGCGTCAGCAACTCGCCGCTGCGGAACACGACGGCCGACAGCGCCGCGATGCGCTCCGCCGGCTCGAGCTCGACCGCGAAGGCGCCGAGCGCGAGAGCGCCGACCTTGCCGAACGGCTGCACCGGTTGGACGCCGAGCTGCCGCCGTTGCGCGATGCCCTCGCGCAAGCGGAACAGGCGCACGCGACGGCTGTGGCCGCCGCCACCGCCGCCCGCGAAGCCCACGACGCGACCGAAGAGCAGTTCAGCATGGCCCGCAGCGCGGCCGTCAGCGCACGCGATGCCGAAGGACTGGCGCGCACCGCGTTGCGCGATGCCGACACGCAGGTCACGGCCCTGCGCGGGCGCACGAGTGCGATCGAACAGCTCGAACGCGAGCTCGTTGGGCTCGCCACCGCCGCCGCGCGGTTGTTGCGTGATCTCGAGCGCTTCGGGGAGGGTGCCATCGTAGGGACGCTCTCCGATTACGTCACGGCGGACTCGGCGGCGGCGACGCTCGTCGAGCGCTTCCTCGGTGCCACCATCCATGCGGTGGTCGTGCGCGACAGCGCCGTCGCCGAGGCCGTGCGCGAGTGGCACGCGCAGCAGCAACCGGGCTCGTTGCTCCTGTTGCCGCTCGATGCGTCCCCCGAGCTCGCGTCATTGACCGACGATCTCGCGGCCCGCGTCCGGTCCGAAGGCGCCGTCGGCCGTTGGGTGCGCGCCTTGCTGGGACAGGTCCGCGCCATCGGCGATGGGGCGTTCCGTGATGCGCGTGGTGCCGTCTGGCTCCCGGGCTCCTCCGATGCGGCAGGACCGTTGCAGCGCCGCGCCGAGCTGACCACACTCAAGGAAGAGTTGGCCCGCGCCGAGGCGGCCCGCATCGCGGCCACCGCGGCGGCAGAAGCCGCCGCCGTGACCCGCGCCGACGCCGAGACGGCCCTGCGCGAGTCGCAGGCCGGGGCCGAGATGGCGGGCCGTGAGAGAGCGGCCGCCGAAGCGCGCGCCGCGGGTGCCGAATCCGCGGTCGGTCGCGCCCGGCGCGTCCTCGCCGATGCCGAAGGGCAACACGAGAAGTTCGTCGAGCGGCGCACCGCCCTCGCCACGCGGGTGGCCGAAGTCGACGCGGCGGCCGAGTCGGTCCGCGCCGAACTCTCGGTGATGCAAGAAGCGATCGACGCGGCCCAGACCGGCGTGACGGCGGCCGAACGGACGCTCGAGGAAGCGCGCGAGGCGCGGACCGTGGCCACGGTCGCCCATGCCGAAGCGCATGCGCAACGCCAAGTGATCGCCGAGCGCGAGCAACGCCTCACCGCCGAGCGCCAGACCCACGCGCAGCGCCGCGAGGCGCTGGCCCGCGAACTCGCCTCGCTCACCGAGGCTGACGACGCGCTCGCGCGGCACTTGGCGGAGTCCCAGCTCACCGTCGAGTCGCGGCGCGCGTCCCTCACCGATGTCGAACAGCAGGTCCGCGCCGCCGAGGAGATGGTCCGCACGGCAGGTCAGCAGGTCGTCGAGGTCGAGCACGCGCTCGATGCCGCGCGCCATGCGGCGACGGCGTCGGCCACGGCGCTGCATCAGGCCGAGTTGGAGCACAAGGATCTGTCGTCCCGGCGCTCCTTGGTGCGGGAACGCCTCGAAGCCGAATGGCGTCGGCCGCTGGAAGAGTTGTACGAAGGCCACGAGCCGGTGGAAGGCGAGATCGACGCCCTGCGCGCCGAGGCCGAGGATGTACGCGGCCGGCTGGAGGCGCTGGGGCTCGTCAATCCATTGGCCATCGAGGAGCACACCGAGGAACAACAGCGCCTCGACTTCCTCACCGGCCAACGCGCTGATCTGGCCGAGGCGCAGCGCACGCTGCTCCAGGCGATCCGCGAGATCGACGCCACGGCCCGCGAATTGTTCCTCGCCACGTTCAACAACGTGCGGGACAACTTCCGTCAGATCTTCCTCACGCTGTTCGGTGGCGGCGAGTGCGATCTGCGCTTGGCCGATCCCGCCTTGCCGCTCGACTGCGACATCGAGGTGCATGCCTCGCCGCGTGGCAAGAAGACGCAGCGGATCAATCTGCTCTCGAGCGGCGAGCGCGCGCTGGTGGCGCTCTCGCTGTTGTTCGGCATCTTCCTCACCAAGCCGAGCCCGTTCTGCTTGTTGGACGAAGTCGATGCCCCGCTCGACGACGCCAACATCGGGCGCTTCGTGCGGATGATCAACGAGTTCAAGACGCGCACGCAGTTCATCGTGATCACGCACAATCCGCGCACGACGACCGAGGCCGCAGACGCCGTGTACGGCGTGACGATGCAGGAACCAGGCGTGTCCTCGCTCGTGTCCGTGCGCATGCGCGGTGGTCCCGCGGTGGACGAGACCGCCGCGTGATCCGGCGGAGCGCGGCGCGACTCGTCGCGGCGCTCTGGTGGGCTGCGGCGTCACCCGTCGTGGCGCAGTCGGCGCGCGTCGTCGTGGAGGGGCCGACAGGCAACCCGATCACGACGGCCGCCGGTCGGTTCGTCGTGCAGGCGTTCGATGTCGCGCCGATCGATCTGCCCATGCAGTTGCGTTTGCAGGTCGCCACCTCCGCGGACTTCGATGGCCCGTTGCTGGTGGATACCACCGTCGCGGGCACGGCGGCGACCATCGTCGTGCCGCGCCTGTGGCCCGCGTCGACCACGGTCTTCTGGCGGGCCTCCGCGTTGAACGCCCGTGGAGGCAGCACGCCGTCGGCCATCACGGGGCCACGCACCACGTCCCCGCATCTGCGACTGCTCGCGCCGAATAATTCAGCCGGACAAACGTTGACCACGCGGCGGCCCACGTTCACCTGGAGCGCGACCGTGGTACCCACCCCGCTCCTCGGCTGGGACTTCGAACTCCGGGTCGAGGCCGCGCCATTCAGCGCGCCCGTCATCATCGCGCGCACCACCGACACGACGTTCACCCCGACCGAGGATCTCGACGCCAACACGTCGTACCGGTGGCGCGTGCTCGCGCGCTTCCCGGCGAGCGACGAGACGGTCGAAGTCGTGAGTGGGGCCTCTTTCGTGATCCGCAGTGCGGACGCACCGCTCGCGACGCTGCTGTATCAGAACTTCCCCAACCCCTTCCCCTCCGCCACGGCCACGCGCACGTGCTTCTGGTTCGACCTCGCCGTGGCGGGAGTGGTGGAGCTCGACATCCTCGATCTGCGGGGCCAGCCCGTGCGACGCATCCTCCCCAACGCCCTCGTGCGCGGTCCGCTACCACCGGGTCGCTATGGCCGACCCGCCTCGGGCGCGTCCAGTGGTTGCGACGAAGCCTTCACGTGGGATGGCACCGCCACGAACGGCCGCGACGTACCGCCAGGGATCTACCTCGCGCGCTTTCGCGCCGGCGGAAAGCAGGAGTTGCGCCGCATCGTCTTCCGCGGCCGCTGATGCGGCTGACGGTCATCGGGAGCGGGAGCGCGGCGCCCTCCCCCGATCGGGTCGCGCCCGGGCACTGGGCCGAGCACGCTCGGGTGCATCGTAGTACCACACACCCCTGAGAGTGTGGCATATTCCAGCAGCGCTGGTGCCGCTCGTGTGGTGTACACGGGCGACACCGGCCCCGACCAAGCGCTCGCGCGGGTCGCGGCGGAGTATGGTGGGCCGCTCACGCTGGCCACCGACGGGTGCTCGTTCGAACTTGAGGAGTAAGCGATGTTGGTCGTGATGCGGCAGGATGCTACGGAAGGACACGTCGAGTCGGTGTGTGCGGCGATCAAGGCCATGGGCTTCCAGCCCGTGCCGATGCCTGGGGCGCAGCGCACGGCGATCGGCCTCATCGGCAACGATGGCCAGGTCGACGGCTCGCACATCTCCGGGATGGATGGCGTGGCACAGGTCCTCTACGTCACCAAGCCCTACAAGCAGGTCTCGCGCGAGTGGAAGCAGGAGAACACCATCGTCACCATCGCGCCGGGCGTGTCGTTCGGTGGTGACACCGTGCCCGTGGTCGCGGGCCCGTGCTCCGTGGAAGGCGAAGAGTCGATCCAGGCGACCGCGCGCGCGGTGAAAGAGGCCGGCGCGACCGCGCAACGCGGGGGCGCCTTCAAACCGCGCGCGGAGCCCGACTCGTTACCAGGCCAAGGGAA
>JBEIVF010000260.1:0-2550 GCA_040374005.1 Gemmatimonadaceae bacterium
CCGCGTCAACGTGCGGGTCGGCCAGGCCGTCGTGAAGGGCGCGACGCTCGGGGCGGTCGGCATCGCCGATCCCGACTTGGGCCCTCACCTGCACTTCGAGATGCGCCCCACGGGCCGCGCGGTGGATCCGTTGGAGTGGCTGCGCGGACGGCGCTGAGCAGCACGCCGTCCGCACGGCACTGACCGCTTAGTTCGTGAAGGTGAACGTCACGGGGAACGGACCGAAGTCCTCGTGCTGCTCTTCGATGTGGTACAGCGAGAAACGGATCTGCGTGCCCTGCGCCGCACCCGTCACGGTGAACGTGCCCGCGAACGGGTTGGTCGTGCTCCGCGTGAACGTCACTGGGGCGCCACCCGGGATCGTGACATTGAGCTGGAACTCGACCGCGCTCACATCGTCCGACGGCTGCCCATCGTCATCAAGGAAGACCGCGGACACGCTGTGGGTCCCGGCCGCCAGTGTCACCGGCCCTCCCGTCACCGTGCCGTTCTCGGCGATGGTGATCGGCTGACCCGCGATGGTCAGGCGCATCGACGCTACGTGGATCTCATGGTCATCGTCCAGACCGGTGGCGTCGTCCTTGCACGCGGACAGCGACAGGGCGACCGCGGCGAGCGCGAGGATCCGATAGGGACGGCGAACGAACGTTGCGAACATCGGGATGCACTCCAGGAGTGATGGGGAAGTGGTACGGTGGTACGACAGGGACGGATCCCGACGATCAGAACAGGATCCGGTAGAGGAGCGAGACATTGCGTCCCGCTTCCGGGATGATCTCCTTGGTCCGCGAGAGGTGATCACGGAAGGAGCGATCGAAAGCATTGTCCACGCGGAGCGTGATGGCGTGCAGGCGATCGCCGAGCAGCAGGCGTACGCCCGCTTGCATGTCCACCACGCCGTACCCCGCGGTCTCGGTCTCGAAATCGCCGAGACGATCCTGCGTGGCCGCGCCGCGGACGCCACCGCCGACGAACCAGCGCGGCCGATCCCAGCGCGCCCCGACGCGACCATTGAGCGGCGGCACGAGGGGGAGCGCACGCGACGAGAGCACGTCGGGTGCGCCATCGATCCCCGCGATCGTGTCGCGCGACCCGAGCACAGCGCCCTGCACATACGCCGCGGAGCCCTCGACCACCAGCGCGCGCGCGAGCGTCCACGCCGCGCTCACCTCACCGCCCGTGAGTCGCGCATCGCGACCGGCGAACTGGAACTTCCACCGCTCGCCGACGCGCCCGAGTTCACCGGTGTTGCGCGGGAAGATGTACTGATCGAAGGTGTTGCTGAACAGGGCGATCTCGCCCTGCAACCGATCCCGTTCCACGCGCGCGAACAGATCCACGCCGAGTCCCGTCTCGGCGTTGAGCCTCGGGTTGCCCACATCGTAGGAGTAGGCCGCGAGGTGCGGGCCGTCGGAGTACAACTCATTGAAGTCGGGCACACGGAATGATCGGCTCACATTGCCGCCGATGCGGAGATCCTCGCGCACCGTCCACAGGACCCCGAGCGAGCCCGAGACGGCGGCGAAGGTGCGCGGCGCGGTCGGGATCTCCTCGTCGAGTATCCGCACGGTGGTGCGCTCCCGCGGTATGAACCGCGCGACATCGCCACGGACACCGCCCTGCCACCGCCACGCGCCACGCACGAGCTCTTCGACGAGGAACAGCCCCGCCGTCCAGTCCTCCGTCGACGGCGTGCGCAGCGCCCCGCCCGTCGTGATATCGCGATACTGCACGCGGCCCCCGACGGCGCCATTCGCGAAGGGCCCCACCGGCGTGAGCGACGCCACGACCTCACCGGCCAGCATCTGCTGCGCGAAGCGCGTGCCGATGTTCCCTGAGCGTGTGCGCTCCTCGTGGGAATAATCGGTGAACCCCACCGACGCCTTGACCGCCTCGATCACGCGCCCTTCGACGTGATGATCGAGCTCGGCGCGCACCGCGTGGCGGCGCATGTCGATGTTGACGCCGCCAGGATGTGCGCCGACGAAGCCGCCCGGCAGCCCGTACGCGTTGGTGAAGCCGCGGTACGACACACCCGCATAGCCGCGCTCACCGACACGCGACACCCCGACGGACCCACCGGCGCTCTGCAGATCAGTGTTCGTCAGTCGACCGTCCGGAGTGCGCAGATCCTGCGCGTGGCGCACACTGCCCTCGGCGCGCCACGCGAGCCCGCGCCACGGCGCCCGCACTTCGCCGCCGATCGAGAGACCGTCGTTCACACTGCTCGCCTGCGTCGACACCGTGCCGTGCACACCGTCGGGGAGCGACGACGGCACTTCTTCGCGCACCGCGTTGATGACCCCACCGAGCGCGCTACTGCCGTACAGCAACGACATCGGACCCCGCACCACTTCGACGCGCCGGATCGTCAGCGCATCCACCGCCACCGCATGATCAGCGGAGGTCGTCGAGAGATCGCCGGGGCGCACGCCATCTTCGAGCACGAGCACGCGGTCGCCACTCAATCCCCGCAACACCGGACGCGCCGTCGCCGGGCCCATCGACGTCGCGCTCACGCCGGGTTGCCCAGCGATCGTCGCCGCGAGG
>JBEIVF010000269.1:0-2477 GCA_040374005.1 Gemmatimonadaceae bacterium
ATGGTGTACCGCGTCAACGCCGCGCAGGCCGGCGGCCGTGGAGGCGCTCCGAACATGCAGATGATGATGATGGCGGGCGCCCAAGGCGGCGGCCGCGGTGGTGACGGTGGTCGCGGCGGACAAGGCAACCAGGGTGGTGGTGGTGGCCGTGGCTTCACGCCGCCCCCGCAGCCGGATTCGGCGGCCATTGTGCGCGCGGACTTCGACACGCGCAAGGTCGACACCGTCGCGCACATCCGTATTCCGAAGACGTCCTTCGCGACCACGACGACGGCCGACGGTGGTACGCGCCTCACGGCGCGCATCAACCCGCTGCCGCAGGGCGACGACTGGGTGCTCACGAAGGACGGCTCCATCGCGATCATCCGCGTGCTCGACTACCGCGTGGACTTCGTGAAGGAGGACGGGACACGGCAGCTGGCGCCGAAGATCCCGTTCGACTGGAAGCGGCTCGACGAAACGGAGAAGCAGACGCTGGTCGACTCGATGAAGACCATCGCCACGCGCATCACCGAGCAGATGTCGACCCAGATGCAGGGCAACAACTTTCGGGCGGTGTTCGAGCCGGTCGCGCCAGAAGAGCTGCCGGACTTCTATCCACCGATCCGCCAGAACACGAGCCGTGCGGACGCCGATGGCAACATTTGGATCCTGCCGACGACTACGTCGCAGACCAACGTGCTCGCGCTCGCGGCGCAGGCCCTCGCGGGTCAGGGCGGCGGCGGGCGTGGTGGCTTCCCGGGTGGGGCGGGTGGCCCGCCGGGTGGCGGCCGCGGCGGTGATGCCGGTGCGGTGCGTGGTGGGGCGGCAGCTGGTGCGGCCGTGGCTGGTGGTCGGGCGACGGGAGCCGCCGGCGCGGCGGCCGGAGCCCGTGGTGGCGCGGTCGCCGATACAGCAGCTCGCCGTGGCGCTGGAGCCGATTCTGCGGCCCGAGCCGGTGCCGCGGCTGGTCGTGGTGGCGCGAACCCGATGCAGGCCCTCCAGGCCCTCGTGACGGCCGCGCCGACGGCCGGTCTCATCTACGACATCGTGAACAGCCAGGGCGAGCTGGTCGAGCGGGTGCAGCTCCCGGCGGGACGGACGATCGTGGGGTTCGGGCCGGGGGGGGTGGTGTACCTCGCCGTACGTGAAGGTCGGGGGATGGTCCTCGAGCGCGCCCGTAGGGCGCAGTAGCACGAGAAGCACGAGAAGCACGAGTGGCACGAGCATGAAAAGCGGGGGGCCCTTCGAGGGCCCCCCGCTTTTCTTGGTACCTACTTCGTGATGCCGAAGGCTTCCTCGACCGCCTTCGTTCGGTGCTCGAAGATGCGCTCGACTTGCCTACGCACGATGAAGTGAGCCAAGTCGCCGAACGGCTCGAACGGCAGCCGGTACCGCACCTCGTCATCAATCCGCGTCTCGTTCGGGCCCAACGCCTCAAACGTGTGCGTGTGGATCCACTGCTTGTACGGGCCCTTCAGCTGCTCGTCGCGGAACACGAACGGCGGCTCCCAGCGGGAGATGAGGGTCTTCCAGCGGAACGGAATGCCGTGCAGCGACAGCTGGTAGTCGATGTGCGTGCCCGCCGTGATCGTGATCGGGCCGGGCGTGGTGATCTTGAACGACAGCTCGGGCGGCGTGATGCGCTCCAAGTTGTGCGCATCGGCGAAGAAGGCGAACACCTCGTCGCGAGGCCGCGGCAGCGTGAGAGAGACCTTGAGCACGTGTTCCATGCGAGGCGAATGTCGCTCCCCACCCCGCAGTTCCCCAATGCGATCGCGGGGAGCCCCAAAGGACCCCCCGCGAACACCTCTCGTGCTTCTCGTGCTACTCGTGCTACTCGTGCTACTCAGTAAGCCATGATCTGTGCCCGCAGCAGATCCAACTTGTCCTGTGAGCCCACGAACAACCCCTCCGGATACCGCTTGTACTGCAGCATCTCCGAGTAGATCTCGGCCTGGCGGTACATGTTCAATCCGAACCCAGCGAGATACTGCAAGCGCAGGTTCGAGTCGCGGTTGATCTGCGCGTCCGCCGTCCACGGCTTCAGGTACTTGGCTTCCATGCCGAACGTGGAGAGCAAGTCCACCGCGCTGAACATCCCCAACTCGGCCATCGACTGCCGCACCGGACCGAAGTCGGGGCGGTCGAGTTTCGCTTGGATCAGGTCCACGTCGATCGGGCCAGGATCCTTCTGACCCATCAGGACGATGTCGTAGCCCTGCCCATTGAACGTGTTACCGAACACGTAGCCCTCGGGGAACGCTTCGAAGAACGTCGCCACCTCGGACTTCACGGCCTCGGGCGTACTCTCATACAGCTGCACGAACACGGTGACCACACCACCCGGGTTCAGCTTCTCACGCACCAGCGTGAAGAACTCCTTGGTGTACAACGTGGCCGCGCCCTTCACCCACGGATCGAACGGATCCGACGTGATCGCGTCGAAGGTCTCGTCGGTCGTGAGCAAGTAGTGACGCGCATCGTCGACCTTGATC
>JBEIVF010000250.1:0-2686 GCA_040374005.1 Gemmatimonadaceae bacterium
GCATCGAACAGGTGGGCCTCCAGCTGGATGCTGTCCTCCCCGAACGTCGGGCGGCCCCCGAGGTTCATCATCCCGCCGAACGCCCCGCGCGGCGTCTGCACGCGCACGGCGTACACCCCCTCAGGGGGGAGCAACTTCCGCGGCGAGGGTGGGGCGAGATTCAGCGTGCGAAAGCCCAACGCCCGGCCGCGCCCGGCCCCCGCCACCACCGTCCCACTGACCGCGTACGGTCGCCCGAGCGCCTGGGCGGCGCGGTCCAGATCACCCCCGGCGACGGCTCGGCGGATGGCCGTGGAGGAAAAGGCGTGTCCGTGGTCGTTGCCGATGGCCGGGATCACGTCGACGGCGAAGCCATGCGACGGCGCCATCGCCCGCAACATGTCGACATTGCCCCCGCGGTTGCGGCCGAACCCGTGGTCGTGCCCGATGAGGATCTCGCGCATCCGCAGGCGTCGAATGAGGATCTCCTCGACGAACTGCGTCGCGGTATACGATGCCAGCGTCGTGGTGAACGGCAGCACCACCACGTAGTCCACCTCGGACTCGGCGAGCACCTCACTCTTCTCCTCGCCGACCGTGAGCAGCATGGGGGCGGCGGCCGGATGCACCACGTCCAGCGGATGTGGATCGAAGGTCACCAGCACCGAGGCCAACCCCGACGCGCGGGCCCGAGCGGTCAACCGCGCGAGGACCTCACGGTGCCCGATGTGCACGCCGTCGAACGAGCCGACGGTCAGCACCGACCCCTCGACGGCGGACGGGAGCCCGGTCACGGCGCTGCGCCGGCCGGCCGCATCACGACGCGCGGCTGCCACCGATCAGCGCGGCGTTCCGCCAACGCGATCAACACCCCGGAATCGGCGGCGACCAAGCGCGCATGCGCGCCCTCCACCGCCGCGGGGATATCAATGCCGCGCACGATCTTGGCGATGTCGTCCGCGGTGAGCGCCACCTGCGGGTACTGCGGCAGGGCGTCGGCCGGTGGGCGCACTGCGACACTGCCCTCCCGCAAGGTGGGAAGATCCACCGCGTCCGCGACGGAGAACGGACCGATGTGCGTGCGGCGGAGCGCGGTGAGGTGCGCGGCGGAGCCGACGGCGGCCCCCAGATCACGGGCCAGCGCGCGCACGTAGGTGCCGCCGCCACAGGTGATGCGCACGGCGCATCCCTCGACCGCGGTCTCGGCCCCCTCCCACGCGAGGACCTCCCACGCGTGCACGGTGATCGGCACGGGCGCGAGCTGCACGGCCACGCCCTTCCGCGCGAGATCATAGGCCCGCTGGCCTTCCACTCGCTTGGCGGAGTACGTCGACGGCACCTGTTCGATGCGACCCGTGAACGCCGGGATCGCGGCGTCGATCGCGGCGCGCGTCGGGAGCGGCGCCGACGTCACGACCTCGCCGAGCAGATCATCGGTGTCGGTCGCCGTGCCGAAGCGCAGGTGCGCTTCGTACACCTTGGGCTCACCGGGCAGGTACGGGAGCAAGCGCGTGGCGCGCCCCACGAGCATGACGAGCAATCCGGTGGCGAAGGGGTCGAGCGTTCCAGCGTGACCGATGCGCCGCTCCCGCACGGCGCGGCGGGCCGCGAGCACCATATCGTGTGAGGAGACGCCGGCTGGCTTGTCCACCAGCAGGAGTCCGTCAGGCGCTGGGCGTTCCGTCATCCGCGGGGGGCGTCGTGTCGCGCACGGAGGACAACAAGGCCTCGATGCGCGCCGCGCGCTGGATACTCTCGTCGAGTTTGAAGTACAGCTCGGGCGCCACGCGCAATCCGAGCGCGCGCGTGACATGACTGCGCAGATGCGCCGCCAGCGACGCGAGGCCGTCGAACGTGGCGGCCCGCTCGCTCTCCGTCCCCATGACACTGACGAAGATGTTGGCCCGACGCAGATCGCGCGTGAGGTCCACGCCCGTGACCGTGACCAACCCGATGATGCGGGGATCCTTCGCCCCGGTCGTCAGGAAGGTCGCGACCTCGGAGCGAATGCCCTCGGCCACACGATCGACGCGTCGACTGTCCGCCATGGTCTCAGACCCCGGCGATCAGTTGGCCGCCGCCGTGTCGGACAGCAGACGCGCCACCGACTCGGTCTTGAAGCACTCGATGACGTCGCCGACCTTGACGTCGTTGTAGTTCTCGACGCCGATACCGCACTCGAAGCCATCGCGCACTTCGGCCACGTCGTCCTTGAACCGCTTGAGTGATGAGATCGCGCCCTCGAAGACCTCGACGCCATCGCGGATGATGCGCACCCGCTGCTTGCGATTGATGATGCCACTACGCACCGAGCACCCGGCGATCGTACCCACGCGCGACACCTTGAACACCTCGCGCACTTCGGCCTCACCAAGGATGACTTCCTTGATCTCGGGACGCAGCATGCCTTCGAGCGCCGCCTTCACATCGTTGACGGCCTCGTAGATGATCTTGTACAACCGGATGTCCACGCCCTCACGCTCCGCGGCCGCGCGCGCCTTGGTGTCGGGACGCACGTGGAAGCCGAGGATGATCGCCTGGGCCGCCTTGGCGAAGAGGATGTCGCTCTCGGTGACCGCGCCGACCGCACGCTGCACCACTTCCACGGACACCTCGGCGTTGGACAACTGCACGAGCGCGTCGGCCAAGGCCTCGGCCGGACCGCCCTGGTCGGCCTTGATGAGGATCTTGAGCGACCGCTTCTCGC
>JBEIVF010000089.1:0-7844 GCA_040374005.1 Gemmatimonadaceae bacterium
CCGTTCCGGAAGAGCTTCGACGAGCTCAACGTGGGCGACACCATCATCACGCCGTCACGCACCATCACGCTGGACGACGTGGCCAAGTTCGCCGAGCTGAGCGGCGACAAGTTCTACGCGCACATGAGTGATGAGGACGCGCGCGCGAACGGCGTGTTCACGGGGCGCGTGGCGCACGGGTATTTCATCGTGTCGGCGGCCGCTGGACTCTTCGTGGAGCCGGCGCTGGGTCCGGTGCTCGCCAACTACGGCCTCGAGGGGCTTCGGTTCACCAAGCCCGTGTATCCCGGCGACACGATTCACGTGCGGCTCACCGTGAAGCGGAAGACGGCGAAGGACACGCCGGTGGATGGCGTGCCGCAGGGCGTGGTGGAGTGGGATGTGGAGGTGCGGGATCAGACGGATGAGGCGGTGGCGGTGTATTCGATTCTCACTCTGGTGAAGCGCTGACCCGTCATGCGTGACGACGACCTCCCGGACGACGCCGCCGACCTCGACGCCGAGTTCCCCCTTGGCGACGGGACGGCGGAGACTGGGGCCGTCGTGTCGTGCCCGTACTGCGGCGAGTCGGTCGAGATCGTGCTCGACCCCGGCAGCGGCAACGACCAGGAGTACGTCGAGGACTGCGAGGTGTGCTGTCGCCCGTGGCGCGTGCGCGTGCGCTACGACCGCTTCGGCGACGCCGACGTCGAGTTGGTCGGCGAGGACGAGTAGCGCGCCGCAGCTCTAGGGCGCGCGCCAGGTGACGCCCAGCACGGCCATGGGCCCCGGGATGGGCAGTCCGCTGGCGTCGAGGGCGCGGGCGCGGCCGAGGTTCATCAGTTCCACGGACACGGTGGTGGGGCCGAGGTCCACGCCGATGCGGGTGCCGAGCGTGGTGAAGGCGGCCTCGCCCGCGCGCTTGGCGTGCGCGGCGTCGACCAGTGCCCACCAACGGGTGCTCGAGGCCCAGCGGGCGGTGAGCCCGGCGGTCTGTGTGAGCGGGCGCAGGGCGTACTTGCCCTCGGTGTTTGGCGCGACGGTGGCGCGGGCCGTGAGGGCGCTGGCGCGCAGCTGCCACGCGATGCCCGCCGCGGTGGGCGTGCCGGCCAGCAGCTCGAGGCCCGTGGTGCGCACGGTGCCGAGATTGGCGCCGACCCAGCGGGCGGGCGGCGTGTGGCCGGCGGGGCGCACCCAGTCCAGCGCGTCGCGGCCTTCGCGGTGGAAGCCGGCGAGATCGGCGTGCCAGCCGTTGCGGGCGCGTAGGGCCAGGCCCAGTTCGCCGTTGTGGAAGCGCTCGGGCTGCAGGTCGGGGTTCCCGAGGTTGGCGGGGTCGCTGTAGAAGCGCTCGAACCAGGTGGGCTGCCGCCAGCCGCCGGCGTAGCTGGCGCGGGCCACCGCGCCGGGGCTGAGCGTGGCGGTGAGGCCGGCGCTGGGGACCCACTGCGAGCCGAAGTCGGAGCCGCCGTCGAGGCGCAGGCCAGCGTGCGCGTCGATGCGAGTGCTGAGGCGTTGGCGCAGCTCGGTGAACAGGGCGCCGCGGCGTTGATCGCGCTCGCCGAGGTTGTTGGAGGTCAACGTGGCCACGAGGCCCTCGGCGCCGATGGCCAGCGTGGTGGCGTCGCTGGCGGCGATGCGCAGCGTGGCCTCCAGCTCACCCTGCTGGGAGCGGTGGTCGTTGCGTAGGCGGCCGGGGTTGGTGCGCTCGAGGATGAAGTCGTCGGTGTGGTAGCGGTAGCCGGCGCGCACGCGGGTGGCGACGGCGCGGCCGGGTGCGGCGTCGTGGACGACGCCAACGGTGAGCGTGCGGGTGCGCTCGAAGGAGTCGAAGGGACCGTAGAAGGTGTTGGCGCCGAACTCGCGGACGCCGAGTCCGATGTCGGTGCGCATCACGTGGGTGCCGATGGCGCTGCGGAGCGAGGTGCGGACTTGGGTCAGCTCGGCGTCGGTGCCGGGGCGGTGGCCGTCCGTGCGCTGATGCTCGGCGTGCAGCGCGGCGGTGGTGCTGGCGCCGAGGGGGCGGGCGTAGGAGGCGCCGAGGTCGGCGGTGCCGCCGCTACCGCCGCGCAGGCGCAGCGCACTGCCGGTGGTGCGGGTGACGATGTTGACGGCGCCGCCCACCGCGTCCGCGCCGTACTGCGCGGCGGCCGGCCCGCGGACGATCTCGATACGCTCGATGGCCTCGTAGGGCACGGCGAGGTCGAGGGCGAAGTGGCCGGTCTGCAGGTCGCGCATGCGCTGGCCGTCGACGAGGATCAGCGTTTGCTCGTAGGATCCGCCGCGCATGGCAAAGTCGACCTGCGCGGTGGAGCGGCCTTGCAGGTCGCTGCCGAGGGCCCACGCGAGGGCCGCTTGGACGCTAGTGCCGGGGAGTCGATCCAGCGTAGCGCGGTCGATGACCTGGAGGGAGCGGGCAGGATCGCCGCCGACGCGCGAGGCGACGGTGATGGGCGGAAGCAACGGGGCGGTCTGCGCGCGAAGCGCAGGAGCGATGGTGCCGAGGAGCAGGGCACCGAGCGTGGTGACAGAGCGCATGACACGAATCTAGCCGTCCCGCAGGTATTGGCTCTGAGACGCTGCGGGGTCAAACGAAAGACCGCCACGGCGGGGCGCCATGGCGGTCTTTGGACCTGCGAGGTGACGGGCGCTCAGCGGCGGAGCGGCGGCCCACCGCGGGTCATCGGGGGCGGCGTGGCCGGCCGGTTGCGGCGCAGGAACTCGCGCTGGGCCGGGGTCAGGACCGCGTTGATGGCGTCGTGCAACGCCCGCACATTGGTGCGGAGTCGCTCGCCGATCGGGCGTCCACCCTCGAGGATGGCGCGCACTTCCTCACGCGTGGCCCCGCCTTCGCGGGCCGCACGGGCCTGCTCGAAGATGGCGCGCATGGCGGCGAGATCAGCCTGGTTGGCCGTCTTGAAGGCCTCGCGAAGCGCGGTGATCTGCGCGCGCTGCTCCTCCGTCAGCTGGAGCGCGGGCGGCAGCTGGCGGTCGCCGGTGCGGCCGTCGAAGGCGCGCTGCGGCGGCTGCTCGCCGAGGGTGTTCGTGAGCGCCACGCCGGGCTCGCCGAACATCACCAGCGCGTAGTCGTCGTCGAGCTCATCCATGGGCTCGGTGCCGTTGTCGTCGGAGCAGGCTCCGAGGACCATCGTGGCCGCGAGCGTGGCGCCGAGCGCCAAGCGAATCAATGACATGGTGAGTCTCCTGCAAAATGTTTGCGTGCGCGGCCCCGTCCGCCGCCGTGCTACGGCAGGGTAGACGTGGCCACTTGAATGGACGTTAACGCCCGGGGGTCCGGCGCACCACCGCCCACACGGCAAAGTGGTCGGAGGCCCACAGGGGGCCGAACTGGGTCCGGTCGATCCCGGCCGCCACGGGGGACCAGCCTGGGCCGGTGAAGATGTGGTCGATCTTGCCCCCGGCCGAGTCACCCCGGAAGGCGTTGAAGGTGCCGACCATCCGTGCATCCGGATGAAGCGCGCGGAAGGGGTCGATGAGGCGGGGCTGGCCGGGGCTCAGGAAGGCCTGGATGGCGGCGTTGGACTCCTCGGCGTTGAGGTCGCCCAGGACGATCACGCGGTCGCTCGGGCTGCCGTCGCGCGCCACGCGCTCCTTCACGAGCTGGGCGCTGCGCTCGCGCGAGGGCTGCGACTCATGATCGAAGTGCGCGTTGTACACCCGCACGGTGTCGCCGGTGAGGCGATCGTGGAGCCGCACCATGGTCGTGATGCGCGTGATGTTGTTGCCCCAGCTCTTGGACGCGACCACCTCGGGCGTGTCGGATAGCCAGAAGGTGCCTGAAGACAGCACGCGAAAGCGTGCTGTATCCAAAAAGATGGCGGCGTACTCGCCCTTGGTGGCGCCATCGTCGCGGCCTACGCCAATGACGGTGTGGCGCACGAGCACTGAGTCGAGCTCTTTGATCTGGAAGTCGAGCGCTTCCTGCACCCCCATGATGTGCGGCGCCAGCGTCTTGATGGTGCTGATCACATGCTCACGGCGGTTGGGCCACACATGGTCGCCGTCGAGCGCGGTGCCGTAGCGAATGTTGAACGACACCGTGCGTACATCGTCGAGCCCCGCGTCGATGGCGCGCACGGCCGCCAGCACGGTGTTGGCCGCACCGGCGAAGAACTCCGGCATCAAACGCTCGGCGTCGTCCGTCGGGCGATGGTAGTCGGGATGATCCTCCACACCGAAGTACACGAACGGAATGCCGGCACGGTGGAACGCGCCTTGGTCCGATTGCCCCGTCCAGTCGTCGCGGCGCGGGCCGGTGGGATCATCATGGCCGAAGAGCAGCGTGATGGGCGCCGTCTTGGCCACGGGCTCGAGCAGTGGCCGCAGCGTCGGCGTGTGCCACGTGCCCGCGGCGTACAACTCGTTCTTGGTGTTGCGCCCCACCATGTCGAGGTTCACGTTGACCGCGATGGCGCTCTTGGGGATGGGCGGGTTGTCGACGAAGGCTCTCGCCCCCGCGAGGCCACCTTCTTCACCATCAAACGCGACGAACAGCACCGAGTGCGTACCCGGCTCGGCCACGAAGCGCCGCGCGATCTCGATGATCGCGGAGGTGCCCGAGGCGTTGTCGTCGGCGCCGTTGTACGTCTCGCCGTTGCGAATGCCCACGTGGTCGTAGTGGGCGGTCACGACGATGTACCGGTCGGGGTACACGGTGCCGCGCACCAACCCCACGATGTTCACGCCCGGCGTCTTGGACGAGTCGCGCAGGTTGAGCCGCTCGAAGGGGTGCTCGAAGCTCGCGCCCACGCGCGTGAGCCCGGCGCGCTCGAACTGGCCGCGGACATAGGCACGGGCCTTGGCCCCGCCGGGCGTATTGATGAGACGCCCTTCGAGTGAGTCGGCGGCCAACACGGTGGCGTGGGCCATGACCTCGGCCGGCGTGATGGGGCCGAGCGGGGCGGGACGAGCCGGACGCTGGGCGCCGAGTGCGAGGGGCAGGGCCAGAGCGGCGCTGAGGAGCGTGGGGTAGTGGAAGCGAGGAGGCATCCCGTATGTTACCCGCGTGCGCCCCCTCGTATCCAGCCGCCGCTCGCGGACCCTCGTTCGGACGGGGGTGCTGCTCGCCTGCCTCGGCGTGCTCGCGGTGGTGGGCGATGCGTTCGCGCAGCGGGGGTTCGGGCGCAATCGGGGCGTGGCCGTCGAGCCTAATGCGGCGTATGACGGGCGGTTCACGTTCGCGCGGCTCCGCTACAACACCGAGTGGCGCAGCGGCTGGGAGTTCGACTATCCCGAGATGGAGCGCAACCTGATGACGATGATCAATGAGATCACGTCCATCAACGCGCACCAAGCTGAGTCCAATGTGCACGACATGGACGACCCCGAGTTGCTCAAGTACCCCATCGCGTACTTGTCAGAGCCGGGATACTGGTTGCCCAGCGAATCGGAAGTCGTGGGTCTGCGCACCTACCTGGCCAAGGGCGGATTCCTCATCGTCGACGACTTCTTGCTCGGCGAGTGGAACAACTTCCAGCGGCAGATGCTGCGCGTGCTGCCCGAGGCCGATTTTGTTTCGTTGCCCGTGACCGACCCGGTGTTCAATAGCTTCTTCACGATCGGCAAGTTCGAGATGCACTACCCGAACAATCCGAGTCTCCCGGCGCAGTTCCTCGGCATCTATGAAGGCAATGATCCGACGCGGCGCTTGCTGGTCGTCATCAACTACAACACCGATGTCGGCGACTTCATGGAGCACTCGGGCCGCGGCTGGTGGCCCGTCAATGTCACCAACGATGCGTACAAGTACGCCACCAACTATCTAGTGTACGGGCTGAGTCGGTGAGCCACCCGCCACCGCACATGTCGCTCGCCCAGTCCTTCCTCGGCGAACTCCAGTACGAGGGAGCGCAGACCCGCACGATCCTGGCACTCGTTCCCGAACGCCACGCCGACTGGAAGCCACATGCCAAGTCGTTCGCGCTCGGCAAGCTCGCGGTGCATGTGGCCGACATGTACTCGTGGGTCGTGGGTGCCATGGAGCACACGGAGATCGACTTCGCGACCGGGTATCCGATGTCGTCGTTCGCGACCACCGCTGATCTGCTCGCGCTGTTCGACCAGAACTTCGCCGCCGCCAGCGCCGCATTCGAAGGCAAGAGCGACGCCCACTTCCTGGCGCCGTGGTCGCTCCGCAACGGCGCGCACATCTTCTTCACCCTGCCACGTGGGCAGTGCCTGCGGTCGACGGTCTTCAACCACATCATCCACCACCGGGCGCAGCTCACCGTGTACCTGCGGCTGCTCGATGTGCCGATCCCGGGACTCTATGGCCCGTCGGCGGATGAATCTTAGCTGCAACTGAAACTGCAACTGCAACTGCAACTGAGTTAACGCTGAGAACGCTGAAAGACGCTGAAAGGCGCTGTTGAAAAAAGAGGGGAACTCATCGCGATGATGAGTTCCCCTCGCTGTTGCAGTTTCAGCGCGTTTCTGCGTCTTTGTGCGATCTCAGCGTTGATCAGTTAACCCAACCAAGTCTCACCGCCGATCATTGCCCTTCACTTCAGCTCCTGTCCCGCCGGACCATCTGAAGAACATGACCGTGAGGATGCCGAAGATGATGCCGATGCCGATGAGTTCCATCACGCCGCCGGCGACCTTCAAGTCCGTGAGTGCCGACATGCGTGTGGCGCGGGGCGCCAACTCGTACACGCCGTACATGGGGAACTCACGCATGAGCATCACGATCGCGATGCCCGTGTGCACCACCGAGCCGATGAACAGGTACAGCATGCGGAGCGGCGTCACGAACAACGGCCGCACCGGGACGGGCACGATCAGCGCCCACCAGAACCACAGTGCGCTCACCAGCCACGCGAAGTCGATGGC
The DNA here is from genome assembly GCA_040374005.1 of Gemmatimonadaceae bacterium. Taxonomy (GTDB): domain Bacteria; phylum Gemmatimonadota; class Gemmatimonadetes; order Gemmatimonadales; family Gemmatimonadaceae; genus DASRAP01. Next base: position 6,829 of record JBEIVF010000089.1, read on the forward strand.
GAAGGCGCCCCATTGCTCCACCATCAGCGTGTCGTTGACGGCGGGCACATGCGTGGCGATGGTCACGATGTTGAACACGATGGCGCCCAGCAGCGGGGCCATCACGACGCGTAGCCAGAAGTCGCCGCGCCCTGCGCGGGGCAGGCGGGCGGCGAGACCGGTGCGCGCGCCGAGCAATAACAGCGGCGCGGCCACGAACGAGATCATCAAGAACTGGATCGCGTGGGCCGTGGCCAAGTAGTTGGCCGCCAGCGGTCCCATGGGCCAGTCGAGCGCCAGCCACATCGTGACCACGCCGATCCACCCGTAGGTGCGCTCGCGCGGCGGCGTGGCGCTGTGCCGCGAGAAGCGCCAATACGTGAGCGCGACCGCGGCCACGAGGATCCACACGCCGGGGTACCACTGCCACTCCCAGCTCCACGGCTCCGAGCCGGCTGAACACCACCACTGCATTACTGACTCCCTCCGGCCGTGAGCGCCGAGTCGAGGGCCGCATGGTCGATCACGATGCCGTACACCGTGATGGCGCCGGCGCGCAGGAAGCGGAACGTCACGTTCAGCGAATCGCCGCGCACGACGCTCGAGCTCAGGCGGCTCACCATCGCGTGGTAACTGCCTGGCTGGAGCGTGAGCGTGGACTTGGACGGCACGGCGATGCCCTCGAGGTGTACCATTTGCATACGGCCTTCGGCGTCGGTGAGCGTGCGGTGGAGCATCACGCCGTCGGCCGAGTCGGGGATGATGGCGAGGAGCGAGTCGTCGACGGCGCGGTCGTTGCGCAGCGTGGCGTAGATGGCCGTGGGCGACTCACCGGCGCCGCCGACGATGAACACGCGGCTCACGTCGATCTTGGGTTCACCGGGATCGGTGCAGGCCGCGAGGACGAGCAGGGCCGCGAGTGCGAAGCGCATCATTGGGAATGCCGAGCCAAGAGGAGCGGGATGTCGTTCGCCCAGTCCACCTGGCGGGTCCCGAAGGGGTAGAGCAGGCGCGCGACGTCGTCTTCTTCGAACACA
>JBEIVF010000076.1:0-8691 GCA_040374005.1 Gemmatimonadaceae bacterium
CGAATCGGTCAACGTGCTCGGCTCCGGCTGGGCCGGTCATTTCAACAAGGTCATCGCAGAAGCGACGTACGCGAACATCCAGCAGGTCGGCATGCCCAAGTGGAGCGAGGCCGATCAGCAGTTCGCGCGCGCGTTGCAGGAAGAGCTGGGCGGATTCGCGACCGGACTGCAGTCGCAGGTCGGCCGCCTGCAGGGCGCGCCCACGCTCCAGAACTGGAGTGGTGGTGGCTCGGACGACATCGGCGACGTGTCGTGGAACGTGCCCACGGTGACGCTCCGATTCCCGTCGAACATCCCGGGCCTCCCCGGCCACCACTGGTCCAACTCGATCGCGATGGCCACGCCGGTGGCGCACAAAGGCGGCGTCGCGGGGGCGAAGGTGCAGGCGCTGACCCTGCTCGACATCCTGTTGCAGCCCAAGATCGTCGCCGACGCCAAGGCCTACTTCACGGACGTGCAAACGAAGGAGATCAAGTACAAGTCCTTCCTCAGCGCGACGGATACGCCGCCCACGTACCTCAACGCCGAGATCATGGCGCGGTATCGGACACAGATGCAGAAGTTCTACTACGACCCGACCAAGTTCGAGACGTATCTGCAGCAACTCGGGGTCACGTATCCCACCGTGCGGCCGCGCGGCGCGCAGGAGCCTGACGCGCCGCGGTGAGCGACTAGCAGCCCGCGCGAGCCGTGACGACGGCCGGCGCCCCTTCGCGGCCCGTGCGGTCCACCCCGCTGACGACCACGGACTCCGCGCGGATGCGCATGCCCAGCGACCACCGACGCACCACACCGGGCAACACCTCGGTGGTCCAGCCCTCCGCGCGCTTCACGCGCACCACCCACCAGCGCGGCGCACTCGCCGCCGTATCGCGCGGCGCCGCACTGAGGCAGATCGTGCTCGGGGCCGAGCCACTCGCACTGAGCGACACCACGGGTGCGACGGGCGCCGTACCCGGCAACCACGGCGACGCCGGCACCAGCGCGGTCGTTTCGTACAACTGGCGACTCAGCGCATCAGCGATGCCGCTCTGATTCTTCATCAGCGACCGCATCGAGAAGTGGATGTTGCCGGTGGCCGTGCGATCGGCGCGCGTGGCCCGCACTTGCTGCACCACTTCCGACGCCGGCCAATCGGGACGCGTGCCCGCGCGCGACGTGAAGTTCCCCGGCCACACATGGCGGCCGTAGGCATTCTGCTCGCCCCACCACTTGAGGAGCACCGGATAGCTCTGCGCCTTGGCGCCGATGGGCCAGTACAGTTGCGGCGCCATGTAGTCCACCCATCCCTCGCGCATCCAGCGGCGCGCATCGGCATACAGACTCTCATACGCGTCGAACCCTTGGATCCCCGCCGGCTCGCCCGGACGCCAGATGCCGAACGGTGAGATCCCGAACCGCACCCACGGCTTGAGCGCGTGGATCTCGGTGTGCAGCGCTTGTACGAGGAGGTCCACATTGCGGCGGCGCCACGCGTCGAGCGTGAGCAGCCCGCCGCCCACGCGGTACTTTTGGTACGAGTCCTCGTCGGGGAACGGGATCAACCGCCCGCGCGCGTCGCGCTCCGGATACGGATAGAAGTAGTCATCCATGTGCACCGCGTCGATGTCGTACCGCGCGACCACATCGAGCACCACCTGCATCGTGTGCTGCCGCACTTCGTCGGCGCCCGGATCCATCCAGTAGTAGCGACCGTAGCGCTTCACGAGCGTCGAGCGCCGCGTAGCGATGTGCAGCGGCGCGAACAGGCTCTTCGACGTGGGGTCCTTGGCCCGGTACGGGTTGAACCACGCGTGCAACTCGAGCCCGCGCGCGTGCGCTTCACGGATCGCGAACGCCAGTGGATCCCACGCCGGCGCCGGCGCCACGCCCTGACGGCCGGTGAGGTACTCCGACCACGGCTCCAGCGCGGACACGTACAGCGCGTCGCCGCTCGGCCGCACCTGGAAGATCACCGCATTGAGCCGGAGCGACTGCGCCCGGTCCATGATCGCCAACAGCTCTTCCTGCTGCTTGGCCACGGGCAGGCCCGGGGCGGACGGCCAGTCGATATTGCCCACCGTGGCCACCCACACGCCGCGGAACTCGCGCGCCACGGGCGGCAGGCGGAGCGAATCGACCGCGAAGAGCGTAGTCACGAGGAGCGTCCCGATCATCCCGCACTATACACCGCCGCCCGACACTCGGTGAAGGGCGACTATCTTCCACTGATGCGTGCACTCCTCCTGATCTCCGTGTTCGCGGCCCCGCTCGTCGCGCAGCAACCGACGGCCGACCGCTACGTGGCCCGCCTCCAGCCGGTCCTCGCCGATCTCCAGCGCACCAATGCGTGGACGCTCGATCAACAGGCCGCCGTGTGCGCCGTGCCGGCCCCGCCGTTCAAGGAGGCCGCACGCGCCGCGTGGTATCAGCAGGCGCTGATCACGCTCGGCTACGCCGACACCCGCATCGACGCGGAGGGCAACGTGATCGCCGAGCTCCGTGGTGGTGACGGCCCGACGGTGATGCTCGCGGGTCACCTCGACACCGTGTTCCCCGAAGGCATCGATGCCACCGTCAAGCGCGATGGCACCCGCATGGACGGTATCGGCATCGGGGACGACTGCCGCGGCCTCGCGGTGGTGCTCTCGGTGGCGCGCGCGTTCAAGGTGCACAACATCACGCCGGCCGGCCGCATCGTGTTCGTCGGGAATGTGGGCGAGGAAGGGGCGGGCAATCTGCGTGGTGTGCGCCACTTGTTCGAGCAGGAGTTCAAGGGCCAGGTCGACTACTTCGTCTCGGTGGACGGCATCGGGCAGAACGTGGTGTCGCGCGCCGTGGGCTCGCACCGCTACACGATCACCATCAGCGGTCCCGGGGGTCATTCGTTCGGCGACTTCGGCATGCCCAACCCCACGCACGCGTTGGGCCGCGCCATCGCGCGCATCGGCGACCTCGAGGTCACGGATCGCCCCAAGACCACGTTCAACGTGGGCATCGTGCGCGGCGGCACCTCGGTCAACTCCATCTCGGCCCGCGCGCAGATGGACATCGACATGCGCTCCGAGTCGGCCGAGTCGCTGGCCGACATCGACCGTCGCATTCGCGCGGCGGTGTCAGCGGCCGTGGCGGATGAGCAGAAGCGCTGGCCCAATTCCACGGCGCAGCTCAGCGTGAAGTACGACACCATCGGCATTCGCCCCACGGGCGCGCAGTCCGACGACGCGTTCATCGTGCGCACGGCCATCGAGACCGCGAAGTTGGTGGGCTTTGCGCCGCGTACGTCGGCGTCGAGCACCGATGCCAACTTGCCGATCGCGCTGGGCATTCCCGCGGTCGCGATCGACGGTGGCGGCAAAGGCGATGGCGCGCATTCGCTGGCCGAGTGGTACGACGATGGGCCGGACGGCTACAAGGGTCCGCAGTGGGCGCTGCTGTTGGTGACGGCGCTGACGGGCCTGCGCTGAGGTACTGTCCTGAGGCCTGATCGACGCCTCGGGGACGCCGGCATCGCTGCGCGCGCGTCCGAGTCAGCGCCCTCGCGCGCGCTAGTTCTTGTGGCGGAACGTGATGCGGCCGCGCGTCAGGTCGTACGGCGAGACTTCGAGCGTGACGCGGTCACCCTCGAGGATGCGGATATGGAACCGACGCATCTTGCCGGCCGTCGTCGCCAACACATCGTGGCCGTTGGGCAGGGACACCTTGAACGTGGCATTCGGGAGCACGTCCGTGACCGTTCCTTCCAACTCAATCGCTTCTTCCTTCATCAGCCTCCTGGCTGTTCGGTATGGACTAACTCGTAAAGATACCCAAGTTGGGCCGAAAAAGGCCCCCTAGGGCACCATCAGGGCCTTCACGACCCGCCGTTCGGCCACCGCCGCGAGGGCTTCGTTGGCCTCATCGAGCCCGAATCGGGCCGTCACAGCCTCCCGCCACGGGAGCAGGCCGCCCTTGGCGCCCAGCACCTCGACGGCCCGGTACACATGGGAGAAGTCGCACCCCCAACAGCCCCGGATCTCCACGTGTTTGCGGTTGATCTGCCGGTGCGGGTTGAGCGGCACGTCGCCGCCGTCGGTGTACTGACCCGCGATCACCACCCGTCCGCCGTCGCGCACCAGATCCAGGGCATCAGTCACCGCCCGGGGGTCGCCCGCGGCCTCGATCACCACGTCCACGCCCCGGCCGTGGGTCAGCGCCTGGACCTGCGCCACCCGCTCGGCCGCCGGCACATCGAGCCCGATGGTGTGCGTGGCCCCCATCCGTTCGGCGAAGGCGCGGCGGGGGGCTGGGTCGCCGATCAGGATCACGGGATGTGCCCCCGAGAGTGCCGCCAGCGCGGCGGCAGCCTGCCCAACGGGGCCCGCGCCGAGCACGACCACTGAATCACCGAGCCGCACCCCGGCGCGCTCCACGGCGTGCGTCGAGGTCACGAGACCACAACCACCTGCGACGAAGTCGAGCGCATCGACACCGGGCGGAATGCGCAACAACTTCACGCCCGGCTTCATCCAAATGTGATCGGCCCACCCGCCGAGCGGCCCGTCGTTGAGGCCGTAGGTGATGCCGTACACTTTGCGGTGCGGACAGCGCGTGGTCTGCTTGGTGACCAAGCATTCGCGGCACTTGCCACACGTTTCGTGCACATCGAGGAAGGTGACAAGGTCGCCTTCTTTGAACGGCACGCCGTCAATGTCGGTGATGGTGCCGCGGATCTCGGCCAAGTGCCCGATCGACACGTGCCCCGGAATGATCGGGTACGGCACGCCGTTGAGTTTGCCGTGGTGCAAGTGCACGTCGGTGCCACACACTTCGGAGTACAGCGTGCGGAGCATCGCCGCGCCGGGCTGCAGATCCGGCCACGCGATGTCGCGCACTTCGATGGGCTGATGGGGCGCCGGCATCACCGCGGCGCGAATGGTCTTCGTCATGTCAGTAGCGTTGCAGATCGCGCGCCGAGCGCACGCGGCCGGTGAATCCCGCGCGCACCACTTCGGCGACGAGCGCGTCGTCGGTGGTGCCCCAGTACAGCTGATGGTAGAGCACGAGTTGCTTGGGCTTGGCGCGCGTGGCGAGTGCGGCCAGTTCGGTGGTCGAGGTGTGCGCCTTGGCGTGATACGCCTGCCACTCGGGCGGGCGTGTCGTGAAGCGCTCGGCCGAGTACACCTCGTGCAACAGCAGGTCGCAGCCGTTGCACGCGTTCACCACGGCATCGCCGGCGCGTGTGTCGCCACTGATCACGATGGAGCGATCAGGTGAGGTGAACTTGTAGCCGAAGGCGTGTGCCCAATCACCGTGCGGGACGGCGAAGGCTTCGACGACGACATTGCTATCGCGATGGATCACCCCCGGTGTGATCTCGATGACGTTCACCGTGTAGCCGGTGGTGTTGGCGGGCTCGAGGCCGTCGAGGCGATTGCGGATATCGGCGTCGTAGGCGGCGAGCAGGTGATCGATCATCGCCTTGGTGCCCGGCGGCCCATACACCGTGAGAGGCACCTCGCGTTCGAGGACCCACGGGGAGAAGATCACGTCGGGCAAGCCGATGGTGTGATCGGAGTGCAGATGCGTGAGGAACAGCGTGCGGAGATTCCTCGGCGCGAGCGCGGTGACTCCGGCGTTGGCGGCCGCAGCGGCGCGGCGCACGATGCCGGGGCCGGCGTCGATCAAGTACGCATCGGCGCCGCGCACCACCGCGATGGCGGGGCCGGAGCGGTCGGGGTCGGCGTTGGGGGTGCCGGTGCCGAGCATGACGACTTCGGTCTTGGACTGCGCCGCCAACGGCAATACCAACGCGACGAGCGCGACCCACAGAAGTATTCGCATGCCCACCAATGTACGGCCCTGCTAGTTTCCCGCTATGCCCGCCGCGTCCCTCCGCGACCGTCTGTTCGAGGTCGCCCGCGTGTTCTTGCTCCTCGGCACCACCGCGTTCGGTGGCCCGGCGGCGCACGTGGCGTTGATGGCGGTGGTGACGGTGCAGCTAGCGGGTGGGGCGCTGGTGGGGCTCCTCGCCCACTGAGCCGCGAGTGGGGTACAGGGTCGGGGCCCCTTCAACATTTTCCCGCGGCCACTGCGTACTTCCAATGTCCCTCCTTCGGAGCACGGTATGGTCACTCGTCGCGAAATGCTCGGCATCTCCCTCGGCGCTGCCGCCGGGATGGTCATCAATCCTCAGTTCCTGCTGGCCTCGTTGCCGCAGGGCTCGCTGATCAAGCGCGCCATCCCCAGTACGGGCGAGATGGTGCCGGTGATCGGGCTCGGCTCGTCGGCCACGTTCTCGTCCGTCGCACGGGCCGAGGACAACTCGGCGCTGAAGGAAGTGCTGAAGACGCTGATCGAGCGGGGCGCGACGGTGTTCGACACGGCGCCGAGCTACGGTGCGTCGGAGCAGGTGGCGGGAGCGATGGCCGCGGAGCTGGGCCTCACGGACAAGATCTTCTGGGCGACCAAGGTGAACGTGGCTGGTGGGCGTGGCGCCACGAGCCCAGCGGCCGACCCGGCGCGCGCGCGTCAGCAGATCGCGACGTCGTTCGACCGCATCAAGAAGTCGAAGATGGACTGCATCCAGGTGCACAACTTGGGCGACATCCCGACGCAGATGGGGATCCTCAAGGAACTCAAGGCCGAGGGGCGCGTGCGGTACATCGGTACGACGGCCACGAGCGACAACCAGTACGAGCGTCTGGCCGAAGTGATGCGCAACGAGCCGCTGGATTTCATCGGCGTCGACTACGCGATCGACAATCGCAATGCCGACGAGATGATCATCCCGTTGGCACAGGAGCGGAAGATCGGTGTGTTGGTGTATGTGCCGTTCGGGCGCACGTCGCTGTTCCGCCGCACGGCGAACACGCCGCTGCCCGAGTGGGCCAAGGAGATCGACGCGACCACGTGGGCGCAGTTCTTCCTCAAGTGGATCATCAGCAACCCGGGTGTCACGTGTGTGACGCCGGCGACGAGCCAGGCGAAGAACATGATCGACAACATCGGTGGGGGCATCGGTCGGCTGCCGGATGTGGCGATGCGCAAACGGATGTCGGACTTGATCGACGCATTGCCGCCGGCGCCGTCTGGGCGTGGGGGCGGTTTCTGAACGGCAACGGCAACGGCAACTGCAACGGCAACTGCAACTGAGTGAACGCTGAAACGCGCTGAAAGACGCTGATGACGCTGATTGGGCGTCGCGGGGAGGGGGGTGGCCGAGGGAGGCTGCCCCCCTCTTTATTATTGTCCCCTCACCACCCCGAACAACAATCAGTTCGCTGTTTCAGCGCGTTTCTGCGTCTCTCAGCGTTCTCTGCGTTAACTCAGTTCAACCCAGCCAGTCGCGCACACCAAATGACGGCCTGGTGACAGAAGCCATGCGCGGTTCGGTCGATGCGCGCGGCAATCTGGTGACGGTGAAGCTCGGTGAAGGGTGCATTGTGTGGGATGCCGACTTGCGCCCTTCCGCCGAGGAATCGTAGACTATGTTCATGGCTGACACGTCTGTGCATCAGTGGGCGCGCGCTGATCTGTTGCGTTGTCCTTGTACTGTGATCAGCACGGTATTGGTGTAGTCCTCGGCCCGTCGGCCGTGGTATGGGACGCGAATGAGCTCCAGCCTGACGTCGCGGTCGTCCCCTGCACTGCCGAGTGCTTGGCTGCTCACGACTGGACGGACTATCCGCGCCCACTCCTCGTCATCGAAGTCGCGTCGCCTTCGACTCGCCACCGAGACGCTGCGCTGAAGCGAAAGGCCTACCTCGACCTCGGCATCCCGACGTATTGGATCGTCGAGCCGCAGCAGGGTCAGGTCGTTGTCATTCGGCCGAACGCGGACGATGTAGTGGTGACCGACATCCTCGAGTGGCAGCCGAATGATGCGCTGCCGCCGCTGCAGATCCGCGTTGCGGACTTCACGCTGTCCCAGCGGTAGGCTCGACCAAGCAGACGCTCGCCTACCCCTCCGCCACCACCTCCAAGATCGCATCCCCATACGCCTCCAACTTCTTCGCCCCGATCCCCGCCACCCCGCGCAGGTCGTGCAGCGACGTCGGCTGGATCTCGGCGATCGCCCGCAGCGTCGCGTCGTGGAAGATCACATAGGCTGGCACACCGTGCTCCCGCGCCGCCTCGCCGCGCCACGCGCGGAGTCGCTCGAACAGTGGATCATCCACCGGGTTCGCCGCGGCGGCTGCCTTGCGACGCGTGGTCTTCCCCTTGGCCGGCGTCTTGTACACGCGTAGCGACACGCTCTGCTCGCCTTTCAATACTGCCCGGCTTGCCTCAGTGGGCACGAGCGCACCATACGCCTCGTGGTTCACCACGATCAGCCCGTGCGCGATGCACTGCCGGATGATGGCGCGCCACTCCGGCGCCGTCCGATCCGCCCCAATGCCATACGTGGACAGCTCGGTGTGACGCCACTGCAGGATCTTGTCGGTCTCCTCACCCCGCAGCACCGCGATCACGTGCATCGCCCCAAAGCGGCGACCCGTACGATGGATGCACGAGATCAGCTGCTGCACCGCGATCGTCCCGTCGAACGACTCCGGAGGCTCCAAGCACGTATCGCAGTTCCCACACGTCGTGCTCGGCTCCCCGAAGTACTGCAACAACCGCACGCGCCGGCAGCCCGTGGTCTCACACAGCCCGAGCATCGCGTCGAGCTTGCCCGCCATCACGCGCTTGTACGCTTCGTCGGCCTCGGACTCGTCGATCATGCGCCGC
>JBEIVF010000272.1:0-2393 GCA_040374005.1 Gemmatimonadaceae bacterium
CCCGGTGATGACCACCTACGTCTACGACGACAACAAGTGGGCCGAGACGCTGGAGCTCGTCAACACCACGTCGCCGTACGCGCTCACGGGCGCCGTGTTCTCGCAGGATCGCGGCGCGGTGCGCGAGGCGCACGCGGCGTTGCGTCATGCGGCCGGCAACTTCTACGTGAACGACACGTGCACCGGCGCCGTCGTCGGGCAGCAGCCGTTCGGTGGTGGGCGCGCGTCGGGCACCAACGACAAGGCCGGCTCCAAGCTCAACCTCGTCCGCTGGGTCAACGCCCGCACGGTCAAGGAGACCTTCGCGCCGCCGCACGACTGGAAGTACCCGTTCCTCGGCGCCGAGTGAACGTGCGCTATGTGACGGCCGATGTCTTCACGGATCGGCCGTTCGGTGGGAATCAACTCGCGGTCTTCCCGGATGCTCGGGGGATCGCCGAGGAGTTGCTGCTCCCCATCACGCGGGAGTTCAACTTCTCCGAAGTGACGTTCTGCTACCCGCCGGAGACCCCGGCGGGCACGCGGAAGGTGCGCATCTTCACGCCCGGTGGTGAGCTGCAGTTCGCTGGGCACCCGACGATCGGTACGGCGCACGTGCTGGTCGCCACGGGGGAGGTGCCCACCACGGGCGATCTGACCACGCTCGTGCTCGAAGAAGGGGTGGGACCGGTGCCGGTGCGCGTGCGCAGCACCAACGGCGTGCCGGTGTTCGCGCAATTGAGTACGGCCACGTTGCCGGAGATCGGTCCGCCGCCGCCGTCGCGCGGGGTGTTGGCCGAGATCCTCTCGCTCGATGCCAACGACATCGGCTTCGGTGGACAAGGCCCGCAAGCGATCTCAGTAGGGCATCCGTTCTTACTCATCCCGCTGCGCGATGTGAGCGCCGTGAAGCGGGCACGTATCCGCTTCGAGAAGTGGGAGCAGACCGTGCGCGCGTACTGGGCGCCGGAGATCCTGATCTTCGCGGTCGACACCAGTGAGTCGCCGACGCATCTGCGCGCGCGGATGTTCGCGCCGGGCATCAACATCCCCGAGGATCCCGCGACGGGATCGGCCGTGGCGTGCTTGGCCGGGTATCTCGCCCAGCGCTCGGCAGAGACGAGCGGCACGCTGCGCTGGACCGTGGATCAGGGCATCGAGATGGGCCGCGCGAGTCGTCTCGAGATCGAGGCCGACAAGCACATGGGCGCGGTGACCGCGATCCGCGTGGGTGGGGCATCGGTCATCGTCAGTGAAGGCACGATGACGCTTCCCGCGGTCGGCTGAACGGCGGTCACACCAGAGTAGCGCGCCGATGCGCTGATCTAGAACCGCGCACCGAGTGAGAGATCCACGCGCCACTGCTCACGCGGGAAGAGACCGCGGGCGACATCGAGGCGCAGGATGCCGTCGAGCACCCCGAAGCCGACGCCAACGCCCGAGAGCGGCCGTCCGATGTCGCTGATCGCCTCACGCGAGCCGGCCCACCCGAGGTCACCGAAGAGCGAGGTGCGGAAGGCCGTCCCCCGCGCGAGCTCGGTGCGCACCATCCAGAACGCATCCCCCGCGGTCGTGCCCGCGGTCTGTCCGCGGATGGTCTGGAGGCCGCCGAGGTACCACAAACGCTGCGCGGGGACCTCACCCACGGAGCTACCCGCGGCGGCGGTGAGCGAGCCGATCAGGTCGCGCGGCAAGGCGTGTGAGACCTGCACATCCATCGCGCCGCGACCGTACTCCGCACTGCCGCCCGCGCCCTCGAGGCGCAGATCGGCATCCACGCGCCAGCCGCGCGGATCGAGGCCGAATGCGCGCTGCCAGCGCATCGCGCCGCCGACGAACGTGCCGCGATCAGCGACGAGGTTCTCGATGAAGCGATCATCGCCATTGCCACGGAACAACGACCACCGCGTAGTGACCGGTGCGGTCCACTGCTCTTCGGCGAACAGCGTGACCGTGGTGCGGCCTACCCGCTCGCGGCGCCACTGTACGTCGCCGCCCCACGCGCGGTGGTACAGGCCTTCGTCGCGCGCGTACAGCGCATTGGCGAATGACGCGCCGAACGTGAGCGGGGTACCCCAATCGTTGGACGAGACCAGGCGGCGGTAGGCGCCCACGCTCACCGTGGTGATGCCCGAGGTGCGACGTCCGCGGAGTTCGCCGTTGATGGTGCGATCGCCGAGACTGCCGCGGAGCTGGCCGTCCCACGCAAAGCCTTGGCCGAGCTCTTGACGCGCGCTCAGGCCCGTGCTGAAGCCTTCGACGCGGTTGTAGCGCGTGAGGCCGAGGCCCGCGTCGAACACGACGCGCTGCGGGCCCCAGCCGGCTTGTAGGCCGAAGTCGTCGAGTGCTTGGCGGAGTTCCTCGCGGCCTGCGGTGCCGAAGAGTTCTTCGCCGGAGTCGTAGGGCGAGGCCGG
>JBEIVF010000178.1:0-4301 GCA_040374005.1 Gemmatimonadaceae bacterium
AGCGGTGGGCGCCGCGAGTTCGTACCGACGCTCACCTATGCGGCCTGCGCGGCAGGCGCCGACGGCTTGTTCATCGAGACGCACCCGGATCCCGACCACGCGCCGAGCGATGGGCCGAACATGTTGCCACTCACGCAACTCGACGACGTGATCGCCCGGGCGGTGGATCACTGGGCACGAGGGCGCGCGTGATCGACCCCGCGCTCGCGAAGCGCATCCGCCTGGTGGGACTCGACGTCGATGGGACGCTCACCGACGGCGGGATCTACCTCGGCGCGGTGGCGGGGATCGCCAGCGACCAATCGCTGGAGTTCAAGCGGTACGACATCCAGGATGGACTCGGGATCCATCTGCTGCGCCTGGCAGGCATCAAGGTCGTGATCGTCACCGGGCGCGTGTCGGAGAGTGTCCGGTTGCGCGCCGCCGAGCTGCACGTGGATGACCTCGCGCAGGATCCTGATGCGCGCAAGTTCCCGCTGTGGCAGGCAATGCTCCGCCGGCACAACGTCACGGCGGATGACGCGGCGTTCGTCGGCGACGATCTGCCGGACCTCGCCATCCTGCGTGCGGTCGGTTTACCCGTGGCCGTCGGCAATGCCGTGCCGGAGATCCGCGCCGTGGCGCAGATGCACCTCACGCGAGGCGGCGGAGCCGGGGCGGTACGCGAGTTCGCCGAGCGGTTGCTCACGGCTCGTGGGGAATGGGATGCCGTGGTCGAGCGGTACGTTGAGGAGCGTCGCACATGACCGAGTCTGATGCGCAGTTGATCGCCCGCGGCGCGCGCGTGCTCACGATGGAGCGCGATGCCATCGAGGAGTCGCGGCGGCGCCTCGGTCCGGAGTTCGCCGCGGCGATCCGTCTCTTGGCGCACGCCAAGGGGCGCGTGATCATCGCGGGCATCGGCAAGTCGGGGCTGATCGGGCGGAAGATCGCGGCGACGCTGACGTCCACCGGCACCCCGGCGACCTTCTTGCACCCGGTGGAGAGCGTGCACGGTGATCTCGGCATCATCGGCGAGCACGACGTGGCCATCTTGCTCTCGAAGAGCGGGGAGACCGCGGAGTTGCTCCCGCTGCTCGAGCCCCTGCGGCGCGAGGGAGTCGGGATCATCGCCATCACCGGGAACCCACAGTCCTCCTTGGCCCGCCATGCGGATGTGGCGCTGGACGGGTGGGTGAGCGAAGAAGCGTGCCCGCACGACCTCGCACCGACCACGAGCACGACCGTGGCCCTGGCGTTGGGTGATGCCATTGCGGTGGCCCTGTTGGAAGTGAAGGGGTTCCGGCGCGAAGACTTCGCCCGGTTGCACCCTGGCGGCGCCCTGGGCAAGAAGCTGCTCACCGGTGTCGAGGACGTGATGGTCGCCGCGCCGCTCCCGGTGCTCGCACCGACGGCGACCATGCGCGACGCGATCGTGGTTTTGGCGGCCCATCGGGGGCTGACCGTGGTGGTGGAACCGAACGGGGGGATCGCGGGTGTCATCACCACGGGTGATCTCGCGCGGCTCCTGCGTGACGGCAGTGACGTGATGGGCATCCCCGTGACCCAGGTGATGACCCGGACCCCGCGCCGCGCGACGGTCGACGAGCTCGGCAGTGCGGTGGTCCACCGCATGGAACAGTTCGGGATCGTGGCGATGCCGGTGGTCGACGCGTCCGACCGTCTTGTCGGCGTGGTCCACCTCCACGATCTGATGCGGGCGGGCGCGGTATGACACGGTGGTTCTTCTTGGTGGCTTTGGGGGCGACGACGTCGGCGTGCACTGACACGTCGGCCCCGCCGGTGTCGACGGTCAGCACCGCGGCGGACACCGCCAGCCAATTCATGCTCGGCGTGTCGCTCCGCATCCACGATGGCGGCCTGCTCCGCGCGGATGTGCTGGCCGACTCCGCGTTCTTCTTCGATGACAACACGCGGCTGGATCTGCGGGGCGTGCAGGCGGTGTTCTACACGAGTACGGGTGCCCGTGATGGGGTCATGACATCGCGGCGAGCGCTCTACGCCCTCAGCACCCAAACGATGGAGGCGATGGGGAATGTGGTGCTCGTGTCGGTGGATGGCCGCCGCCTCACGACGCCGCAACTGCGCTTCGATCGTACGATCAATCAGATCAGTAGCGACTCGGCGTTCCAAGCCACCGGGCCGGACCGCAACATCTCGGGGATCGGGTTCACGTCGGATCCCGGCATGAACAATCTGCGGATCATGGCCTCGCCTCAGGGCGTGATGAGCGGCGTCACGCTTCCGGGCCGATGATCGCACGCGCGCTCGTGCTCCTGGGCCTTGTCGCGTCGGTGGCCGGCGCGCAGGGATCGCGGCCACAGGAGTGTCAGCTCACCTTTGATTCGTTACCCACCTCATCGCTCTGGCAGCTGCGTGATCAGTACACAGGGCTCTCCACGGTGTGGATCGGAGGTGGCGTTCGGGCCCGGTGCCGCGGCACGAGCATCGTCCTCACGGCCGACAGCGCGGAGTATTCGGGCGGAGCGAAGTTGCTCACGTTGATCGGCAACGCACGCTACCGCGAGACCGGCGTCACGCTCACGGCCGATGTCATCCGGTACTTCGAGTACGACACGCGGATGGAGGCGCAAGGCACCGTGCGGTTGCGCACGAGCACGAGCACGTTGACCGCGCTCCAGTTGATCCACCTGCGGGATATCCCGGGCGTGCGACAGAGCTCGACGTTGGCCCTCGGGAGGCCGCGCGCGATCCTTCGCGACTCCACCGCCTCGTCCGACTCCGGGGCCACGACGATCGACGCGGACCGGTTGTATGCGTGGGGCGACTCCCTGCTGTACGGCGGTGGGAACGTCATCATCTCCCGGCCTGATCTCGTGGCCCGTGCCGACAGCACGGAGGCGAACACCGTCACGGAGTTCATGCGCCTCTTCATCGGGGATCCGCGGATCGAAAGTGCGGGGGAGCGCCCGTTCGTGCTGCGGGGCAAGGTGCTCGAGGTCTTCGCGACGGATCAACAGGTCACGCGCCTGTTGGCCAAGGGCGCGGCCAGTGTCGTGAGTGATTCGCTGACGCTCGACAGCGACACCCTCGACATCGCGCTCGATTCCACGCGCGTGGAGCGCGTGCAGGCGTGGGGAGCGGGGCGGGCCCACGCCGTCGCGGCGGGACGGGACATCACGGCGGATTCGATCGATCTCCGGCTCCCCGGACAGCGCTTGCAGGAACTGATGGCGATCGGCCGCGCGCGCGCGGAGACGCCGGCGGACACGAGTATCGTGACCAAGGAGCCAGACTGGATCGAGGGCGATACGGTGCGAGCCCTCTTCGACTCCACCGTCACGGTAGACAGCACCGGCCAACCGCCGCTGCTCTCGCTCGAGGCGCGCGGCAGTGCGCGGTCGTTCTACCAGATGGCGCCCCGTGACCAACGCGAGACGTTGCCGTCCATCAACTACGTGACGGGACGCCGGATCGATGTGGCTTTCTTGAATGGTGAGGTGAACCTGGTGCACGTGACCGATCAAGCGCGAGGGATCTTCCTCGAGCCGACCAAACGCACGCCTCCTCCGCCTACCGTGCCACCACCAGGGACCACCCGATGAGCGTCCTTCCTCCGCAGGTGATGCAGTTGCTTGAGCGGGCGGGCGCCGGCGATCGCGGGACGTTGCGCGCGCTGGGCGCCGTGATCCGCGCGGCCGATGCGCAGGGCGTGGCCAAACTGAGCGACGTGGCCGCCCGGTATCGCGAGGACTACCTCGCGGACCTGCGCGCGGAAGGACGCGACGCCGAACGCGAAGCCGGGCGACTCTCGCTCGACGAGGTGCGATCGCATTTGGCCGATGGCGTGTTGCCGCGCTTGGCGGGATCGGGCGTGGTCGACGTCGGCGACGGGCGCCTCATCGCTCCGGACCATCCGGTCATCATCCGCGCCGACATCTGGGCGCTGATCGGCGATCGACGCGAGGCCCTCGCGTCGACCATTCGGGCCACCGGTGAGCATCGCTCACTCCCGCATGCGATCGAAGAGCCCGCTGCGCCGGTCGGGCACAGCATGCTCCACGCGCGTGGGCTGACCAAGGTGTATCGCCGTCGCACCGTGGTGAACGACGTCGGCGTCGCACTCCGTCAAGGCGAGATCGTGGGGCTCTTAGGACCCAACGGGGCTGGGAAGACGACGACATTCTACATGATCGTCGGCTTGATCCCGCCGCACTCGGGGTCCATCTCGCTCGACGGCAAGGACATCACGCGCTTGCCGATGTACCAGCGGGCACGGCTCGGGATCGGCTATCTGTCGCAGGAGCCGTCAATCTTCCGCAAGTTGACCGTGGAGGAGA
>JBEIVF010000302.1:0-1837 GCA_040374005.1 Gemmatimonadaceae bacterium
ACCCGTTCACGGTGTTCGCACTCACCGGCCCACCGCTCGACTCGGCGTCAATGCCGCCGTTCACGGCGTTGGCCCGTACCTCGCCCGTGGCGCCGCGGATCTCGAGGGCGCCATTGACGGTGTTGGCCACCACATGGGCCCCCGCCGGCAAGCGCACCGTGATCTCCACCGAGGTGTCGTTGTTGCGCGTGCCACCGTCGCGGCCCCGCGGGGTGTTGTAGCCGGTCTCGGTGCAGGTGGTCTCGGGCGACCACTTGGCGCACACCAGCACATCGCGGCCGTTGTTCACACGCGACGCCTCGATGGTCACCACCTTGGGATCGCTCCGGCGCCACCGCTTGGTCGCCGTCACTTCGACGTTGCGGCCGGTGGTCGACTCCACGCGGATCGCGCCGTTCACATTGCGCACGGTGATGCGCGCGCCCGCGGCCAACTCGCCGCTGTACGTGAAGGCGTTGCGCTCTTCCTGCTGCTGGCCGCGCTGGGCCGTGGCCGCCAGCGGGGCAAAGGTCAGTACGGCCGCAGCCGCGATCAGTGGCATCCGCATCTTAGTTCTCCCGACGAGTAGTCGCGTTGCTCTTCCGCAAGAAGATATCGCCGCTAAAGGTCTTGATCGACAACCGCGCATCCCCCAAAGGGTGTGAAGGGGCCGGGCGGGCTTCAGTGCTGCTGGGCGAGGGGCAGGAGGGCGTGGATGTCGTCCAGCCAGTGCGTGGGCGAGGCCGTGGCCAGCTGCGCGCGGGTGAAGGGCCCCCAGAGGCAGGCGGCGGTGGCCACCCCGGCGGCGTTGCCCGAATTGATGTCGTGGGGCGAGTCGCCCACGAAGATGGCGCGGTCGGGGGAGGCGCCGAGGTCGGCGAGGGCCTTGAGGACCGGATCGGGGGCTGGCTTGGGGTTGGCGATGGAGTCACCGCCCACGACCACACTGAAGAAGCGCGCGTAGTCCACGTGGCCGAGGACGCGGGTGGCCAGCGCGTGGTATTTGCTGGTGACGAGGGCCATGGGGTGCCCGGCGGCTTGGAGCTCGGTGAGCACCTCGGTGACCCCGGGGTAGGGGGTGGTCATCCGGTCGTGGTGCTCGAGCTGGTACACCCGGTAGCGGGCCACGATGGCCTCCAGCTCGTCGGGCGAGCGCATATAGGGCTGCAGCTGGGAGCGGAGCGTGGTGCCGATCCCGTACACCCATTCGTCGCGAGTCGGCCGGCGCCCGTCGAAGTGCTCGAAGGCGAACTCCATGGACTGAATGAGGAGGTCGATGGTGTCGACGAGGGTGCCGTCGAGGTCGAAGAGGATGGCGGCGGGCTGAGGCATGCTGAAAGGTCAGTGGCCGCCGCCCTAAGGGAAAGGCCTCCGCGCGATTTTGATGATGATGGCAACAGAAAGGTTGGGTGTGTCGTCGGTGCGGCCTCGGCGATCGGGAAGTGCACGGGTGGTGACGAAGTGCTGCGCCTCGACGGCAGCAAGCGTCGCCCGCTCGTGCGCCGGGGCATTGGCCACGCGCTGCTGTGACTCGGCCAGACGCTGCCGATGGAATCGCGCGGCGGCGGGACGCGTGGTCATGGCGACGTGGCGCGCGGTGTCGCGATCAAGCCAGCGTTGCAGGCGCGCGAGAACTTTGCGATCAGAGCCGCTGAGCGTCGCTGGCACCGCGTTGAGCAATGCGCCGAGCAGCGTGGCGATCACGCGCGGGTCATCGGTGAGGTCTTGGCCATCCAGCGAACCGATCAGCCGCGGCGCGCCGCCGCCGAGGAGCGCGAGTACTCCAGCGGCATGACCACTGACGGCAATCATGATCGGCTCCGCGTGCGGCGTATGGTCGCTCGGGAACAATGCGCCG
>JBEIVF010000123.1:0-6232 GCA_040374005.1 Gemmatimonadaceae bacterium
AGCTTGAGCAGACCTACCAGGTGCCGGTGCGCACGATGGCGGTGGACCTCGCAACCCCCGCCGGTCTCGATGAGCTGGCCCAAGTGCTCGAGCGTGAGCCCGAGATCGGCATCCTCGTCAACAACGCTGGGTTCGGCACCAAGGGAAAGATCCACGCCGCTCCGCTGGGCCCGCAGATGGCGATGCTCAACCTGCATGTGCTGGCGCCGATGCGCCTCTGCCAAGCCGTGCTACCGGGCATGGTCTCGCGTGGCCGCGGCTGGATCATCAACAACTCCAGCGTCGCCAGCTTCATGTACGGGCCGGGCAACGCGAATTATGCAGCGACCAAAGCGTACCTGACGCGATTCACGCTGGGGCTCGACACGGAGGTGTTCGACACAGGCGTTGTCGTGCAGGCGCTCTGCCCCGGCTTCACGCGGTCGGAGTTCCACGACCGGATGTCGATGAACAAGGCGAAGATCCCGTCGTTCCTGTGGAACAGCGCCGAGTTCATGGTGGACGCGTCGTTAGCGGCGGCGGAGCGCGGCGGGCCGGTGGTGTTGATCCCGGGGCTCAAGAACAAGCTGCTGACGTGGATGGTGCAGTTGACGCCGCATTGGGTGAAGCGGCGGTCGGCGGGGATCACGAAGCGGGTGGAGTAGGTACCCCACCCGTGCTTCTCGTGCCACTCGTGCCTCTCGTGCTACTCGCCGAAAGCGTTGATCCCCGTGATGGCCATACCAAGTATGAGAGAGTGCACATCATGCGTCCCCTCATACGTATACACACTCTCCAGGTTCGCCATATGCCGCATCGCCCCATACTCGGCCAAGATCCCATTGCCACCGAGCAGCCGCCGCGTCTCGCGCGCAATATCCGTGGCGATGTCCACGTTGTTGCGCTTCGCCAATGACACCATCGTCGGCGTGAACGTGCCCTGATCCTTCATGCGGCCCACGTGCAGCGCCAACAGCTGGCCCTTCGTGATCTCGGTCAGCATCTCGGCCAACCGCACCTGCTGGATCTGGAACCCACCGATCGGCTTGCCGAACATGATGCGCGTCTTCGCGTACGACGTCGCCTCTTCAAAGCACGCCATCGCGGCACCGAGCGCACCCCAGGCGATGCCGTAGCGCGCTTGCGTCAAGCACATCAGCGGGCTCTTGAGGCCGCCCGAGTTGGGCAGCAACGCATCGGCCGGCACGTGCACATCGTCCAGCACCAACTCGCTGGTGTCCGACGCGCGCAGCGACAGCTTGCCCTTCTGATCCTTGGCGCTGAAGCCCTTGGTGTCAGTAGGAACAATGAAGCCGCGAATGGACTTCGGGTCGTCGCTGTCGCCCGTCTTCGCCCAAATGATCGCGATGTGCGCCTTCGATCCGTTGGTGATCCACATCTTGGAGCCGTTGATCACCCACGAGCCGTCGGCCTGCTCCTTGGCCCGCGTCATCATCCCGCCGGGGTTCGACCCGTAGTCCGCTTCGGTCAACCCAAAACACCCGATGTACTCGGCCGTCGCGAGCTTGGGCAGATACTTCATCCGCTGCTCTTCGCTGCCGAACGCATAGATGGGGTACATGACCAACGACCCCTGCACCGACGCGAACGAGCGCACACCCGAGTCGCCACGCTCCAGCTCCTGGCAGATGAGCCCGTACGCCACGCTCGACAGCCCCGCGCAGCCGTACTTCTCCGGCAACGTCGGACCGAACACACCGAGCTCGGCCATCCCCGGAATGATCTCCTTGGGGAAGCGGCCATCCACGTACGCATTGCCGATCACCGGCATCACTTGGTCGTCCACGAAGCGACGGATCGTGTCGCGGATCGAACGTTCCTCCTCGGTCAGTGCGGCGTCGATGCCGTACAGATCGGTGGATGTCGGAGTGATGGCGGGCGAGGCGAGGAAATTGTCGGTCATTGGCGTGTGCGAGTCAGAGTGCTACTTGGAAAGCTAAACGGCCTGGTGCGGCCGACGGTTCACTACCCCACCACCCGCGCCGCCCGCGGCGTGATCCCCACCTCCAGCGCCTTCTTCCGGAACCCCGGCCCGTGGTCCACCACCCGGCCGCTCTCGTCCTGCCACTGGTGGACCATCTCGTGGAGCAACGTCTCCAGCGCGGCCGGGAGCCCGTCGCGCCGAATGTGCCGGCGCCCGATGGCAATACTGCGCTCGGCCCCCTGCGTCTCAGCCACCTTGGGCGTGTAGTGCCCCAACCGCCGCGCAATACGACGTGACACGTGCACGGGGATCCGATCGAGCAAACCGCCGAAGTGCTGCTGGTTGAAGCGCTCGTGCCACTCGACCAACAGCGCGCGGATCGCTTCGTCGTCGGGATGCGTGCGCTCGGGCCGCC
The DNA here is from genome assembly GCA_040374005.1 of Gemmatimonadaceae bacterium. Taxonomy (GTDB): domain Bacteria; phylum Gemmatimonadota; class Gemmatimonadetes; order Gemmatimonadales; family Gemmatimonadaceae; genus DASRAP01. Next base: position 2,340 of record JBEIVF010000123.1, read on the forward strand.
GCACCGCTTCACCAACGGGTAGCGGCCAGCCCACGATGGTCTTGATGGCCTCCGCCCGCGCCGCCCGCGTCCGCGCCACCACGAACCGCACGATGGCATCGTGCACGTGATCGGGCGCCGTCACGAAGGCCTCGTGCACGCGGAGCACCCCGCTCTTCACCGACACCACCACCGAGCGGTTCTGCGTGAGCATGATGCGCTCCACGCCCCGCAACCCACGCCGCCGCAGATTGGCGAGGAAGGTGTCCGGCGTGGGCGCCTCGACGAACAACGCGAGCTGGTCGGCACTCATGCGAAGACCCGCTGCGCCGCATCCCAGATGCGATGCCGCACCGTGGGCGCCGCACCACCGAACTCCACGACATTGATGGCCGCGGGCCGTCCGCCCCGTGTGCGTGTGGTGATCGTGCCCGCCACCGCCACTGACAGGGAGCGTGTGGGATGCTCCACGTCGTGCAGCGCCTCTTGATGATCGTGCCCGCACAACACCAACGACACGCCCATCTCGGCGAACGCGCGGAGCACTTCGCGATGATGCTTGAGTCCGTGCCGCCCCGAGATGTCGCCACGCACAGGGTTGTGGTGCATCACGATCACGCGCTGGTCGGCCGACGGGCTCGCCGCGAACTCCGCCGCCGCCCAAGCGAGCTGCGCCGGACGCAGATCGCCGATCACCGACAGATCACGCGGCCGCTTGGTGAGCGTGTGCCGCGAAATGCCCAGTGCCGTGTTCATGCCGACCACGGTCACGCCGGGCAAGCGCAATGTGGATTCCACCGGACGGCCGAGCCCACGCCGCCACTTGGCGAACATCCACGAGGACACACCGAGGTGCATCGGGCTCCGCCACCACGCACAATCGTGATTGCCGGGCACGGCGAGCACTTCGCTCACCCGCGCGGCGGCCTCGAGGAACGCCCGCGCCTGCGCATACTCACCCATGCGGGCGCGCTGCGTGAGGTCACCCGACACCACGACGGCGTCGAAGCGTTCGCGCTGGATGAAGTCCGCGATGACGGCGATCTGCTCGGGCACACTGTGGCGCCCGAAGTGCAGATCGGAGATGTGCAGGAGCCGCGTCACCCCAGTCGAGCGATGATCGCGTCGGTGTACTCGTCGGTGGTCGCCGTGCCGCCCGCGTCCGGCGTCACTGATCCACCCGCCCGCAGCGTCGCTTCAATCGCCGTGCGCACGCGCAGAGCCCTATCGGTGTCACCGATGTGATCGAGCATCAAACACGCGGCCAGCATCAATGCTGTGGGATTGGCCTTGCCCGTACCGACGAGCGACGGCGCCGTGCCGTGCACCGCCTCGAAGATCGCGCCGTTCTTGCCGATGTTCGCGCCAGGCGCCAATCCGAGTCCGCCGACGAGGCCGGAGATGAGATCGCTGAGGATGTCGCCGAACAAGTTGGTCGTCACGATCACATCGAACCGCTCGGGCCACAACACCAACTCCATCGCGATGGCGTCGATGATGCGCTCGTCAAACTCGATGTCGGGGTAATCGCGCGACACCTCACGGCCCACATCGAGGAACAACCCCTGCGAGAACTTCAGGATATTGGCCTTGTGCGCCAGCGTCACCTTCTTGCGGCCGTGCGACCGCGCGTACTCGAACGCGTACCGACACACACGCTCCGCACCAAAGCGCGTGATCACCGCCGTTGACTCGGCCACCGCGCGCGGATCATCACCGATGCGCACGTAGTGCTCGATGCCGATGTACAGCCCTTCGGTGTTCTCGCGCACGAGCACGATATCGACTTCGTCGAAGCGGCCGTTGCGGAGGATCACGTGCGCGGGGCGCACATTGGCGTACAAGTCGAAGGTCTTGCGCAGCGCCACATTGATCGAGCGGAACCCTTCACCCACCGGCGTCTGCAGTGGACCCTTCAGCGCCACGCGCGTGCGGCCGATGGACTCGAGCGTGGCGTCGGGGATCGGATCGCCACTGGCGGCCACGGCCGCCATACCCGCGAGCTGCACATCCCACTCGATGTCGGCGCCAGCAGCCGCGAGCAGCCGCACGGTGGCGTCAGTGATCGACGGGCCGATGCCGTCGCCGGGGATCAACGTGATGGGAGTGGACACGAGCCGAAGAGCTGAAGTACGAAGGTCAGCGCGCGACGAACAGCCCAGCCGTCCGGAGCGCGAGGGAGTCGGCGGCCGCGGAGAGCGGACCGGTGAAGCGGGTCTCGAGGATGCCGGTCCAGAGGATCTGGCTCTGGCGCGCGTCGATGATCGTGAGGCGCAGCTCGGCCACCGCCGGCGTCTGCGTGGTGTCGATACGCGCTGCCACCGGGACGAGGGCGAACCGCGCGTCATTGAGCGCGAGCAGCGCTCGCGTGCGCGACCCGAACGGCTCGGGCAGGTTGGTGCCGGCCCGGGCCCGATCGCTCTGCAGCGGCTGTGCGCCGAGTGCGAGGGGATCGGCCGCATAGGTCGGATTGTGGCGCGCCGCACGGATGACATCGCGTGGATATGCCCACCCACTGCCCACGCCGCCATTCTCGAGCGCCCCGGTCAGGGTCGCGTCGAACTGGTCGAGCCACGCCCGCGCAGAGCCGGCGCCGAGGACGGCTTGGCCCGGGATGACCACCAGGCGGGAGGTGACGTACGACGCGAACCGCGGCGCCTCCTGCTCGTGGGCGCGGGAGACCGCGGCCCCACTGAGGAGCACGCTGACCGTCAGGAGCGAGAGGAGCGTACGCACTCAGGAAAAGTAATCCCCGGGCGCCTGCGCTGGGGGGCGCCTGCGTTGACGGTCCTCTCCCCGGCCCCCACCTTTGCGACGGCCCCTTCTTCCCCGCTTTCACCCTCCCCGATGAATCGCACGCTCTCCGTTGTTGTGTGGGTCGCTGTCGCGCTGGCTGGTGCCGGCGCCTTCGCTGGGATCGCCCTCCAGCGTGGCGAGTCCATCAGCGCCGCGTGGTTGCTCACCGCCGCCATCTGCACCTACGCGGTGGCGTACCGGTTCTACAGCAAGATCATCGCCGCCAAGGTCTTCGCCCTCGACGCCACGCGGGCCACGCCCGCCGAGCGATTGAGCGACGGGCGCGACTTCGTGCCGACCAACAAGTGGATCGTGTTCGGCCACCACTTCGCGGCCATCTCGGGTCCCGGGCCGCTGGTCGGCCCCACGTTGGCGGCCCAGTTCGGGTATCTGCCGGGGGCGCTGTGGATCATCGTGGGGGTGGCCCTGGGTGGCGCGGTGCAGGACATGGTGATCCTCGCCTCCTCCGTGCGCCGCGACGGGAAGTCGCTCGGCCAGATGGCGCGCGAGGAGATCGGCCCCGTGGCCGGCACCATCGCCTCGGTGGCCGTGCTGGGCATCATGATCGTGCTGATCTCGGTGTTGGCGCTGGTGGTGGTGAATGCGCTGCGGGCGAGTCCGTGGGGCACGGTGACCATCGGTCTGACCATTCCCATCGCGATGCTGATGGGTTCGTATCTGCGGTGGGTGCGGCCGGGCCGCGTCCTCGAAGCCACGGCGATCGGCCTCGTGCTGTTGATCGGGTCGCTCTACGCGGGCCGCTGGGTGGCCGAGAACCCGACGTTGGCGCCGATGTTCACGTTGTCTGGCACGACGCTGGCGTGGTCGGTGATGGTGTACGGTTTCGCCGCGTCGGTGATGCCGGTGTGGCTGCTCCTCGCGCCGCGCGACTACCTGAGCGCGTTCGTGAAGATCGGCGTGGTGATCGCGCTGGCGGTGGGCATCCTGATGACGTTGCCGCCGCTGCAGATGCCGGCGGTCACGACCTTCATCGACGGCACCGGGCCGGTGTTCGCGGGCAAGCTATTCCCGTTCTTGTTCGTGACCATCGCGTGTGGTGCGATCTCGGGCTTTCATGCGCTGGTCGCCTCGGGCACCACGCCCAAGCTCGTGGCCAA
>JBEIVF010000105.1:0-6810 GCA_040374005.1 Gemmatimonadaceae bacterium
CGCCACGAAGAGCGCCCGCTGCTCGCCAGGCGTGGTGGAGAGGTCGCTGTTGCGCAGGCGCAGTCGCGGGGACGGCACCGCCGTGGCGCGCGCCGCGCTTCGCCGGAGCCGACGCGTCAGCACGGGCAATGGGGCGAGGAGCACGACGAGCCAGTACCACCCGCTGGTGATCGGTGACGGCCATGCGGCTGAACGCCACGCGGTGGCATACGCGACCGGCTGCTGTGTGAGCATCGGTGCCGCCGCGGTGTCCACCTGCACCATCTCGGCATCTTGCACCGAGAGCGTCCCGCCATCGGCGCGCGCGACCAGATATCGCCGTCGCACGGGATCGAAGTACGCGTACTCGACCGTCGGCAACGTCAACGTGCCGGTGACCTCTGGCGTCACCAGCCAATCGAACTCTTTGCGACCGGTGAGTCGATCCGGCAGTGAATCCACCTGCACGCGCTCGTCACTCGGAACGGCCGTGGCCCCCGCGATGGAGAGCTCGGGACGCGGGAAGAGGCCGACATATCCCTCGCCCTGCACCCGCAGCGTGTACACGAACGGATCGCCCCGACGCGCCGCCGCTGGGATCGCTCCCCGCTGGAGGGTGAGATCACCGACGGCGCCATTCCACGTCGCGGGCCGTCCGCGCTCGGGCGGCTGGATCGCGATGATGGTAACCGCCTCGGACTGGAGCGCGCGCGTCTCTTCGCGACTGAAGAACGACGCGCCGAGGGGCACGGCGTACGTGAGGCGAGCGGGCGGGATGCGAATGCGCCCCGGCGCCACCGGGTAGAGCGCCCGTCGGAAGCGGTGCACCTCGTAGGTGCGCCCGTTACGCTCCACCGTGCGCGTCCCAGACGTCTCACGCAGATCGTACGAGAAGAGCGCGCGGAGATCCGGCGGCACGAACTCCGGATTGCGACGCAATCGCTGTTGGATGTCGTCGCGGATGAACACCCCGAGCTCGTAGCGCGCGGCCTGCCCGACATACACGGTCTCCGGGGCCACGGCCGCGTGGAAGCTCACCTCGGCATCGGCGCGGACACGGGCCGACTCGATCACGCCAGCGCCCGCGCCCACTTGGAGGAAGAGCGCGGCGAGCAGTGCGGCGCTCACCAGTCGCGTCCCCGCGCGGGCGGTGTGGGTTGGCCTGGCCGCTGCCGACTCCGCGTGTCGCGTTCATCACGAGCCGCCGCGTCCAGCAGTTGCTCGGCCTGTGCGCGCTCGAGCGAGGGATCCGTGCCCCGCCCTGCTCGGTCGCGCCCCCCGCCCCCTCCGCCACCACCCCCGCTGGAGGAACGATCGCGTTGTTGCAAGGCGCGGACGGCGAGCTCGTAGTTCCACCGAGCGGCCGAATCCGCCGGAGTCGCGAGGAGCACTTGCCGGTACGCCCGCACCGCTCCCCGCAGGGAGGTCACGCCCGCATCCCCCGGTGTCGCGAGGCCGCGGCGCAGATACGCGAGCCCGAGGTTGTACCACGCGACATCACGCACCGCCTCACTCGGCGACACCGCCGTGCGCTCGAGGATCTCGACCGCGGAGTCGAGTGAATCTGCCGCGAGGAAGGCCGTGCCGAGATTATACAGCGTTCGCGGCGAGCGATCGCCGGCTTCGAGCGCCGATCGCCACGCGCGCGCGGCCGGCAGCGGCCGTTGCGCGCGGAACTCCGCCTCGGCACGCCGCAGGTCGCGAACGGCTTGCGCGTGCACAGGCACCGCCCCGCTCGCCACCGCGGCCGTCACGAGCAGCCGCATCGCGCGGCGACGGGTGGAGATCGCCGCATCCCCGAGGAGCAGCAAGAGAGCCGGCACCAAGAACCAGTGATAGCGCAGCGGGACCGACTGCCGCGATGCGACGCGCCGTGTGGTCGCGCGCAGGCCCGCGAGGGCGGCCCGGATCCGCGTGGCTTTGTCGCTCGCATCGGCGGCGATCGCGATGCCCCCCGCCTCGTCGGCCACGCGCTCGAGGAGCGCGCCGTCGTAGCGCGTCACGACCTCGATCCCGTCGGCATCACGATGTTGACTGACCACCGATCCCGTGCGCACGGGGATCATCGCGCCATCGGCCGACCCGAAGCCGACGACCACCAACGACACACGGGCCGCACGCACGCGTCGCGCCGCGGCGATCACCGCATCGGTCTCGTCGAAGGTCTCGCCATCCGTGAGGATGACGAGCGCGCGATCCCCCGAGGTGGCGGGGCCGAGGAGATCCACCCCCTGCGTGAGCGCCGACGCGAGCGATGACCCCGGTTGCCCCACGATGGACGGATCGAGATTGTCGAGATAGAGCGCGAGGGCGCCGTCGTCCGACGTGAGCGGCGTGAGGATATAGCTCCGCCCCGCGAACGCGATCAACCCGACGCGATCACCGCGCGAGGAGGCGCGGAGCCGCTGGATCTCTTGCCGGGCCCGCCCCAAGCGCGAGGGCGACTCGTCCTCGGCCAACATCGACAGCGACGCATCGACGGCGATCACGAGATCGATGCCCTGCACGTCGGCGCCGCCTGCGGGCGCGCCCCAGCGCGGGCCGGCGAGGGCCACCCCAGCGAGCAGGACGGCCACGGCCAGACGCGCGGCGCGCCACGGCCCCGCGATCGCCGCCGTGTGTGGCACGAGCCGGGTGACCAGCTCGGGTGTGCCCAGCTGCGCCAAACGCGCCCGGTGCTGCCGAGCCGCGATGCGCGTCGTCGCGAACACCGCGAGTGCGGCACCGAGCGCCGCCAGGGCGATCCACGGCACGTCGAGCGACGGCGTCACGGCAGGGGCCTCCGCCACGCGAGCCCCAAGAGATCGACGAGGAGCAGGAGCATCGCCACGCCCAGCGGCCACCGATACTCGTCCACGTACGGGCGATACCGCGGCGTGCGCACGGGCGCGCGCTCCAATTGATCGATCTGCTCGTAGACCTGCTCGAGCGCGGCGGCATCACGCGCCCGATAGTACCGACCGCCGGTGGCACGCGCGACATCCTCGAGCAACGCTTCGTCGATCCGCACCGGCCGATTCTCGTACCGGAGCCCGAACACGCCGCGGGCCACGGGCACCGGCGCCGTTCCCTCGCTGCCCACGCCGATGGTGTAGACCCGGATGCCGAAATCCGCGGCGGCGGCCGCCGCGGTGCGTGGATCGATACTCCCGCGATTGTTCTCGCCGTCGGTCAGCAGGATCATCACGCGCGATCGGCCCTCGACGTCGCGCAGCCGATTGGCGCCGGTGGCCAACGCGGTCCCGATCGCGGTGCCATCGACGAGGACGCCCGCTTGGAGATTGTCCACGGCCGCCATGAGCACCGGATAATCCAGCGTGAGCGGCACCTGCGTCAGCGCTTCACCGGCGAACGCCACCAGGCCGATGCGATCATCACGACGCGCCGCGATGAAGGCCTTGAGGCGCTCCTTGGCGACCTCCAGCCGATTGCGCGGTTGGAAGTCCTCGGCGAGCATCGAGCTGGAGAGATCGAGCACGAGGACGATATCGATCCCCTCGGAGCGCGCCGCGTCGGCCGATGCCCCGGACTGCGGTCGCGCGAGCGCGACGCTCGCGGCGACGAGGGCGAGGACCTGCGTGGCCACGCGCACCCGGCGCCACCACGACCGGCGGGCCCCGCTCTGGGCGAGCAGATCCACCCGAGCATACGGCACGGAGAGGACGCGCCGACGCCGCGCCCACCACCAGGCGAGCGGCACGAGCAGCCAGAGCAGGAGCCACCACGGCTCGGCGAGCTGGAGGTCACCCCAGAGCGTCATGTGAGTGCGGCCGCCTGTGCATCCACGCGGGCGACTTCGTCGATGATCGCCCGCGCTTCGACGGCATACGCGACCGCGCGGGCCGATTCCACCATCGTCGGCGCGAACTGCATCGCATCCACCGCGTGCAGCACCGCGGTCACCCGAGACTCGGGCACCGCGGTCTGCTCGCGCAGCACCAGGGCGAGTTCCGCCGTCGTGAGCCCTCGGCCCGCGCGCGGATCACGTTCGGCGAGATACGTGCGCAAGATGGCCGCCGCGACCACGGCGTGCCGTCCGGCCTCGCCCATCGCGGGCAAGTCGAGTGCGTGCAGGGCCGCGAAGGCGGCTTCGGCGGCGCGGATCGGCGCCACCTCGACCGGGGCGCGCCCACGCGATCGTCGTTGGAGCCACGATCCGCCACCCACCACCACGAGGGCGAACGCGAGGAGCAGCCACCACCAAGCCCATCGCCCCGACGGGAGCGCAAGGATGTCCCGCGCCCCACGCGGGACACGCAACGTGGTGTCGGCGGGCAACACGGACTCGACGACCAGCACCGGATCACCGAGCGCCAACTGTTGGACCCGCGCTCCCGTCTCGAGGCGCACTGGCGCGATGGGGATGACGTGGCGACCGGTCTGCCACGCCACCAGCCGATAGGTGGCCGTGAACTCGCGGATCGCGCCCATCAGCGTATCCCGCACGAGCACGGGATCGAGCGGCTCGATGACCGACGACGAATCCACCGTGGGCGGGAAGATCACCCGTGTGTCAGCCCCGACCTGGATCCGCACCGTCATGGTGACCGGCGCGCCGACCATGATCGGTGCGGGCGCCAGCGACACCCCAACGCGGACCCCACTGGGCGGCAACGGGGCAGGACCCTGCGTGCGCAGGAGCAGGACGCCAGCGAGCAGGGCGAGCATCAGTGGCGCCGCCGACGCTCGCGCGCTTTGAAGAACGCGGCGAGCGGGCGCCGCACATCCTGATCGGTGCGGATGATCATCTCGTCGACCGCGAGTCGTCGGCACAGCGCCCGGCGCGCATCGCGCTCGGCGGCGAACGCGGCGACGTAGCGCGTGCGGACCGTCGCGTCGTTCGTATCCACTTCGATGGTCGCCCCGGTCTCCGGATCGCGCAGCCGCGCGACGCCGATCGTCGGCAAGGTCCGCTCGCCGGGATCTTCCAGCGGCACAGCGATGACATCGTGCCGCCCGGCGAGCAACCGCAGCGCCCGCTCGGGCGCGGGGCCCGCGAAGTCGGAGATGACGAAGATCACGGCGCGATGCCGCAGCGCGCGCCGCGCATACTCCATCCCGACCGTGAGATCGGTCCGCTGTCCGCGTGGCGCGAGCGCGGCCGCATCGCGCAACACGCGCATCGCATGCCGACGGCCTTTGCGCGGCGGGATCGCGAGCTCGATCCGATCCGAGAAGAGGATCGCGCCGACGCGATCGTTGGCCTGCGTGGCCAACAGCGCCAGCGCGGCGGCGATCTCGAGCGCGGCCTCATGCTTCACACGTCGCCCGGTGCCGGTGCCGCTCGATGCCGACACGTCGATGAGCAACAGGATGGTCTGCTCCCGCTCCTCGACGAACCGCTTGACGAAGGGACGTCGCATCCGCGCGGTGACGTTCCAATCGATGCTCCGCACCTCATCCCCGGCTTGGTACTCGCGCACTTCCGCGAACTCCATGCCCTGCCCCTTGAACACCGACTGATACTCACCCGCGAACCGCGTGTTGACCAACCCCCGCGTGCGGAGCGCGAGGCGCCGGACGAGGCGAAGCAGCTCCGGCGCGACCGGCGACGTCCGCGCCTCGCGCGGCGTCAGGGTCACGGGGCGGGAACGCGGGCCAGGACGCGGCGCACGAGGTCGTCGCTCGTGACCTCCTCGGCCTCGGCTTCGAAGGTCAGCACCACGCGATGCCGCAGCACATCGGGCGCGATCGCCTTCACGTCATCGGGCGTCACGAACGCGCGGCCCCGTAAGAACGCATGGGCGCGGGACGCCTGCGCCAACGAGATGGTCGCGCGCGGTGAGGCCCCGTACTCGATGAGCGGGGCGAGATCGGCCAACCCGGCGGCCGCGGGTTCACGCGTCGCGAGCACGAGATCGACCATGTAGTCCATCACGCGGTCGTCCACGTGCATCGCAGCGATCTCCGCGCGCGCCGTCATGATGTCCTCCGGACTCGCCACGGGTTGCACCGGGATCGCGACGCCGCCCGCCATCCGGCGCACGATCTCCTTCTCCTCGGCACGCGTGGGATACGTGACGCGCAGCTTGAGCATGAAGCGGTCCACCTGCGCCTCGGGCAGCGGATACGTGCCCTCTTGCTCGATCGGGTTCTGCGTGGCCAGCACCAAGAACGGCTCGACCAACGGGAACGTCTGTCCACCGATCGTGACCTGCTTCTCTTGCATGGCCTCGAGCAGCGCGGCCTGCACCTTGGCCGGCGCGCGATTGATCTCGTCGGCAAGGATGATGTGCGCGAAGATCGGCCCGCGCTTCACCGAGAACCGCCCCGTCGCCTGATCGAACACCTGCGTACCGACGACATCCGCCGGTAGCAGGTCCGGCGTGAACTGGATTCGATGGAAGGTGGTGCGCACCGTTTCGGCGAGCGTCCGCACCGCGAGGGTCTTGGCGAGTCCCGGCACGCCCTCGAGCAACACGTGCCCGCCGGTGAGGAGCGCGATCATGAGCCGCTCGATCATCGCTTCTTGACCGACGACGCGTTTGGAGACTTCCTCCACCACAGCGGCGGCGAGGCGGGCAGCGACAGGTTGGGTCATCACGAGGGTCAGAGCGACGCGCCGCCGAGCGGTGCGATCAGGACTTGGTCAGCCGCTTCACTTCAGCGGGGGTGAGCACACGCCATTCGCCAGCGCGCAGCGTTCCGAGCGTGATGGAGCCGTATGCGGTGCGTACCAATCGGTCGACCTGAAGTTCCAACGCTTCACACAAGCGGCGCACTTCGCGATTGCGCCCTTCGCGCAGGGTGACCTCGAAGCACCAGCGGCCATCCGTGGTCGGCTTGGCGATCGCGCGCTCGGGCTTCACCGGGCCGTCGTCGAGCAACACG
>JBEIVF010000024.1:0-15111 GCA_040374005.1 Gemmatimonadaceae bacterium
CGTGCCTCTCGTGCCACTCGTGCTTCTCGTGCTTCTCGTGCTACTCGTGCTTCTCGTGCTTCCCTGCGGAGAACACGCGGAACAGGTACCAGAGTGACGGCACGAGGATCACTGTGCCCACACACAGCGCGATGAGGAGTAGCCGGAGCGTCACCGTCGGCGCAGCCGCGGCCTCGATCGTCAACGTCTCCGGCACGATGTACGGGTGCTGCGCGAACGCCCAGCCCCAGATGATCAACGTCACCTGCGCCACCGCGGACCCGCGCGCCAATCGGTAGCGGCGCGTCCACAGCGCGGTGAAGCAGATCACCGAGATCACCGCCGTCGTCAGCAGCACGGCCCACGGGAGCACGCCCCGCGTGAGCCCTGCCGACACATGCGGCGCGGCCGTCTGCGCCGACCAGCGGAGCGCGAGAGCCGCGGCGCCGAGCGCGAGCGCGCTCCACAACGCCCGCGCGCGAAAATCGTCTTGTAGGGCGCCCGGCTCGGCTTCGACGGTCAGGAACACCGCCGCGAGGAACGCGAACAAGCACAGGGTGAGCACCCCCGTGAGCAGTGCGAACGGTGTCATCCACGGCGTCACGTACAGTGCGGTGAAGTCGCCCGTGCGCGCCGCGCCGATCTGGCCCGACGCCACCGCGCCGGCGCAGATGCCCAACAACACCGGCGTGATGGTGCTCGCCCCGGCGAACATCACACCCCAGCGGCGCTGTACCGTATCGCGGCGACTGTCGTACGCGCGGAACGTGAACGCCGAGCCACGCAGCACCACACCCACCAGCATCAAGCTCAGGGGGATGTGCAACCCCACGGCCAGCGTACTGAAGGCTTTGGGGAATGCGGTGAATAGGATCACCACGACGATGATCAGCCACACATGATTGGCTTCCCAGATGGGGCTGATCACGTCGGCGATCAAGGCCCGTTGTTGATGCCGCCGCGGCCCGCTGGCGAGCAAGTCCCACACGCCACCACCGAAGTCAGCCCCGCCCATGATCACATAGAGCGTGAGGCACACGACCATCACACCCGCGAGCACGAGGGGCAGATCGAGCGTACTCACTCGGGCTTCGCCGGGAGCACCGCGAACTCCCGCGTCTCGAACCCTTCCATCGGCGCGCCCGGCGAGCGGATGATCTGCCGCCGGAGCAACGCGACCACCACCACCCCGAGGAACGCATAGAGCAGCGTGAAGCCCACCATCGGCACGATCAACCCCGGCACCGGCGTCACGGCATCCGCGGTGCGGATCAGATTATGCACGATCCACGGCTGCCGTCCCACCTCCGTCACGATCCATCCCGCTTCAACAGCGATGATCCCGAAGGGCGCGCCGAGGATGAGGCCCATCAGCAGGAGCGGTGTGCGACTGAACTCCCGCTTCCGCACCCAGTGCCACACCACCCACAGCGAGAGCAGCGCCATGTAGCTGCCCAGCGCCACCATCACCTGGAACGCGATGTGCACTACGCCCACTGGCGGACGATCCTCCGGCGGCACGGCATCGAGTCCGGGGATCACCGTGCTCGCGCTGCCCGTCATCAGCAGCGACAGCGCATTCGGGATCTTGATCGCATACTGCAACTCGCCCGTCTCGGCGTTGGGGATCCCCCCGATCACGAATGGCACATTGCCCGACGTTTCGAAGTGCGCCTCCATCGCCGCGAACTTCACGGGCTGCCGCTTGGCCACATCGCGCGCCGACAGATCGCCACTGAGGGGCTGCACCAATGCCGCGGGCACCCCGACGATGAGCGCCACCTGCAACGCGCGGCGGTGGAAGGCATTGGTCGGATCGCGGCGCACGAACCACGCATGGATGCCCGCGACACCGAGTCCCGTGGCCGCGTAGGCCGCGAGCGTCATGTGCAACGTTTGTTCGAAGGCTGCGTCGTTGAACAGCGCCGCGATCGGGTCGATGTTCACGGGCAGCCCGTTGACGACATCGAAGCCCGTGGGCGCGTTCATCCACGCGTTGGCGATCACGACGAAGATGCCGCTGACGGCCCCGCTCACCGCGACCATCACACCGGCCGCGAGGTGGGCCTGCTTCGAGATACGGTCCCAGCCGTAGAGATAGATCCCGAGGAAGATCGCTTCCGTGAAGAACGCGAAGCCCTCGAGCGAGAACGGCATGCCGATGATGGGGCCCGCCCACTCCATGAACTTCGGCCACAAGAGCCCGAGCTCGAAGCTGAGCACGGTGCCACTGACCGCGCCGACCGCGAAGAGGATCGCGGTGCCCTTGGCCCAACGCCTGGCGAGGTCGAGGAACACCGGATCACCCGTGCGCGTCCAGCGCCATTCGGCGATCACCATCAGCGCCGGCATGCCGATGCCCACGACCGCGAAGATGATGTGGAAGGCGAGGGAGATCGCCATCTGCGAACGAGCCGCAAGAAGATCACTCATCGTGCTTCTCGTGCCACTCGTGCCACTCGTGCTTCTGCATCGTTAGTCGAAGTCGAGAGCCAGGTCCAACGCGCACGCCGAGTGCGTCAACGCACCCACTGAGATATAGTCCACACCGGTCTCGGCAATACCGCGCACGGTCGAGAGCGTCACGCCACCCGACGCTTCGGTGCTCAGAGTACGTCCGCACAGCGCCACCGCGAGCCGCAGATCCGACAACGACATGTTGTCGAGCAACACCCCATCGGCCTTCGCGGCGACGACCGCTTCGACCTGCTCCAGCCGATCACACTCCACTTGGATGAACATCCCTGGCGCGGCGTACGCGCGGCAGCGCTGCACGGCGAGCGCCACGTTCCCATCAACGGCCGCGAGATGGTTGTCCTTGATCAGCACCGCGGCCGCGAGATCCATCCGGTGGTTCACGCCACCACCGCAGAGCACCGCGTACTTGGCGAGGGCGCGCCAGCCAGGGATCGTCTTGCGCGTGTCGAGGATGCGCGCGCGCGTCCCCTCCACGGCCTCCACGTACTTCTTGGTCGCCGTGGCGATGCCCGACAGATGCTGCAAGAAGTTGAGCGCTACGCGCTCGGCGCTCAGCAGGCCACGGGCGGGGCCCGTGAGGTGCAACACCGTTTCGCCGGGCGCGAGCACATCGCCGTCCCGCTGCTCGATGCGCACGCGCGTCTTCTCACTCACGATCCCGAACGCACGCTCGGCCAACCGCACGCCGCTCAGCACTCCCGGAGCGCGCGCTACGAGCCGCGCGCGGGCGCGACGGTCCGAGAGCACCGTCGCGATCGTCGTCACATCCTCGAAGGCGCGGTCCTCGAAGAGCGCGTCGTGGACCAGATGATCCAGCTCGAGCTCGTTGAGGGGGAACCGCGCCTCGAGCGCGCTCACTCGCCCGGATCCTGCGACGGCGCCGGCGGCGTGTGGCCGCCGATCGCGACCATCCGCTCGATCGACAACCGCGCTTTCGCGGCCGTTGCCGGATCGACCGTGATCCGATGCTGGTTGAACTCGAGCGCGTCGGCGACGTCCTCGAGCGTGGTCACTTTCATGTACGCGCACACGGCCCCGTCATTGGCAGCGAAGAACGTCTTCGTCGGATTCTCGCGACGCAGCCGGTGCAGGATCCCCACCTCGGTCGCGACGATGAACTCATCGTGCGTCGATTGCGCAGGGCGGCGGATCATCCCCTCGGTGGAGAGGATCTGCACGCCTTCGGCGCTGACGTCACCAGCCGAGATCGCTTCCAACACGGGCGTGGCACACCCACACTCAGGATGGATCAAGAACTCGGCCTTCGGATGTAACGTGCGCTGGTGGTTGATGTGTTCCGGGTCGATGCCGGCGTGTACGTGGCACTCCCCCATCCAGACGTGCAGGTTATCCCGCCCAGACAGGCGGCGAACATGCGCGCCCAAGAACATGTCGGGCAGGAAGAGGATGGGCGTCTCACGCGGGATCGCGTTGACCACGTCGAGCGCGTTGCCGGAGGTGCAGCAGTAGTCCGCTTCGGCCTTCACGGCGGCCGTCGTGTTCACGTAGGCCACGACCACCGCGCCCGGGTGCTCGGCCTTCCAGGCCTGCAGCTGCCCCGCATCGATGGTGGCCGCCAGCGAGCAGCCGGCGGCGAGGTCGGGGAGCAGCACCGTCTTGTTGGGCGACAGGATGGCCGCTGTTTCGGCCATGAAGTGGACGCCACAGAAGACGATGATGTCGGCCTCTGTTTTGGCCGCTTCGCGGGAGAGCCCGAGCGAGTCGCCGACGTAATCGGCGACGTCTTGGACGTCGGCCCGCTGGTAGTTGTGCGCGAGGATGACCGCGTTGCGATCAGCGGCGAGGGAGCGGATGCGCGCCTGGAGGGCAGCGACATCGAGCGAGGACTGGTAGGCGGTGGTGCTGGTCATAGGAGAAGGATAGCCGCCGTAGGGGCGGCGCGAAATCGGTACGGCGCGCGTGATCCGGGTGACGGTGCGGGGCCCGAGGGGTTGTAGTGTGGCTCCAGCAGACGCCCGGTGCGTCTGGTGGCTAGCGGGCCACCCCCACCCGCGGGGCAGGCGGGGAGTCTGACGCAGGAGGATATATGCACAAGGTGACGAAGCGGTTCGTGGCGGTGCTGTGTGGGATCGCGACGCTGGTGGGGCCGACGACGGCGTTGGCGGAGGGGTTCTGCACGACGTACCTCCAAGTGCAGTCGACGGCGACGGGCGGGGAGTACATCGCTGGACTCTTGACCGGAGAGACGACGCGTGAGGTCGTAACTGTCCGGACCCTCAACACGACCGTCGGGAGCGAAATCAACGGCGGCGGGGTCGTGGTCAAGGCCTCGACATCGGGGACCGTCGGAACGGTGGACACCGTGACCACCACCGAGACATTCGATGTCGGCTACTACAAGATGAACGACGGTTCCGTGTGGGAAGTGAACTGTGATCGGGGCGACACCCGCCGGGTGCGCTAGCACATGACGCAACGTGAGGGATTGCGGTTGAGCTGCGCCCTCGTGGTGCGCATCGCGCTGCTCGCTTCGGGCGCGTGCTCGCGGTCGACGGAGTCGGCGGCGAGCATCGCAGCCATGACGGTCGGTCCGTCGATACTGCTCGACACGAGCGGCATGTTGGTCCGCTTTGACTCAACGCTATCACCGCTGTCGGTACGCTCACGACCGAACGGATTCGCGGCCGTGGATCCCAAGGCCCAGCAGGTACTGCTGCTTGATTCCGCCCTGACGGTCGTCGCACGTGTTGGGTCAGCGGGTAGTGGGCCGGGCGAACTCCGCGGCGTGGTGCGCGTCGAGCCATGGCATCGTGGGCTCGCTGTCGGCGAAGGAGCGAACGCACGCATTTCGCTCTTCACCGCTGATGGTGCATTCCGCGGGGTCGTACAGCGTCCCTACCGTGGAGGACCCTTTTCGATCAGTGATCGCGGAGTCCTGCTGACACCGGCCCAGGTGCCACCGCACTTGGTCGAGTCCGGGAGCATCAACGATCCGACCCCCAGTCGCATTGGCAGACGTCCGCCAGCGATCGATCCGCAAGACGAACGACATACCGGCCGTGACCTCATCGTACGGCAAGCGAACGGGCAGGTGATCATCGTGGAGAACCGCAACGGGGCACTGCTAGAGGTTCGCGATGACGGTACGGTGACGACACAGTTCACACTTCCGGAGCCGATGCTTTCCGCCATACAAGACCATCGCCGTCGCCGAGTCGCCCTGTTCGAGTCTCGGGCTTCCGGACGAGTGTTCGCCGCTCCGCTGTTGAAGGATGTCGCAGCCCACGGAGATCGATTGATACTGTCGAGCAGCGTCGCACCATTCTGCCTTTTGATCGTCGACCTCGAGCGTCGGTCGGTCAGGCCCGTTCAGTCGATTGACCCAACGCTGAACGATGCGCTCTGTCGGACAGAGTCGATCGCGCTGTCGTCCTTGCACCTGGTCGCCGCTACGGATGACTCCCTGCTCCGCTTCCGCTCTCCACTTCTTCCGAAGCACTGAATCATGCCCTACCTTCGAGTCGTGCCTCTGCTGTTCGTCGCGGTGCTGGCCTCATCGTGTGGACAGTCATCAGCATCAGTTGCTACGCCGCAAGTGATCTGCTCGATATCGCCCTCCGGTGATGTGACGGGTCCTCAGGTCGACCTGTGTGCGCAACTCGCTCGCCGATACGCAACCCTGATTGACACCAGACCAATGCCGGGGGTGGCGCGCGTCTCTGGTGAGCCCGTGTTTCGCGGTCGAGACGTGGCGGACTCAGCGTGGGGCATGGACTGGCCGGCGACGCAACTGTATCCCGCCGGGATCGATGCCAACGTAGATCCAGGAAGTGCAGAGACATTCCTCCACGAGGTCGGGCACGCGTGGCTGTATCCGCTCATGGCTGGCGGCCGGGCGATCTCCACCGATCATCGCTACGGCTCCGAGGCACCCGATTGGCTGGACGAAGCATGGGCGATGTGGGCGCCGTTCCAGGAGCATCGGCAGGCGCGTCAGAGCCGCCTCGCACCAGGAATCACACCATCGCTGCGCGCCCTGGTGACCATGCCCCACCCCGTATCGGGTCACGGAAATCGCGACGTGCGGCACGATGATTTCGATGATCCGGTCATCAGCTTTACGACTGATCGCGGCAAGCCCTGCGCGCAATGCGACTACCTCCCGGACTCGGCGCGAACGCACTATTGGATGCGTTCCGTGCGCATGCATCAGAGCGGTAAAGTCGACACCATCACCGAGTATTCCGATACGATGCCGTCGAGAATGGCCCCGCGCAGTGTCGAGGCGGAGCGCTTCTACCCCCTCTCCTACTCCCTCCTCCGCTACATCCGCGAGACCGGCGGTGAAGCCGCCGTCCGCGAACTCATCGCCCGCTATCGCGTCGATCCCACGCCGCGCGCGGAAGCGCTGGAGCACCTCCCGGGAGTGCCGCCGACGCTCGACGCGCTCGAGGCGGGCTGGCACGCGTTCATCGCGGAACGTCGGCCCGAGCCGAAGTAGCGGCGCCTTGACAGACATTCCGTCGACGGCATATTTCCATGGCGCGTTGGAACGTCGTCGCCACGCCGGATTTCGCGGCGTGTGTGGAATGATCTGGCCCTGGACGAACAGGAGTCAGTCATGGCCACCGTCGGAATGCTGAAGGATCTGGGACCGCACCTAGGATTCCCACATTCGTCCGCCATTCGCGGCAGTCGTCTCTCGCGCCTTCGTGAGCTGCGCATCCAGCACGAGGGGAGGCCGTGGCGCGTCCTGTATGCGTTCGACCCCCACCGATCAGCGGTACTGTTGACCGGTGGCGACAAAACGGGGGACGATCGCTGGTACCGACAAGCCATCCCCCGTGCGGAACGGAGCTACCGCCAGCACCTCGACGACCTCTAGCCATACGGATTCCCAATGACCGTCCCCTTCGACACACTCACCGCCAAGCTGCCCGCGAAAACTCGGCAGCGCGCGAACCGTCGCACGAAGGCGATGCTCGCCGCGATGAAGCTGCGTGAGATTCGCGTCGACCGCCGACTCTCGCAGGTCATCATCGCGTCGCGGATGGACACCAATCAGTCCGGGATTTCCAAGCTGGAGCAACGCCTTGACGTGTACGTAAGCACACTCCAAGAATACGTCCACGCCCTCGGCGGTAAGCTCAACATCGTCGCTAGCTTCCCCGACGGCGACATCCGCATCAACCAGTTCGATCCCCCCAAGCGAAAACGTTAGCGCCCACCCCCATCGCGCCGTATCTTTGGGCATGCTCCCACCCGCCCTCCTCGACGCCGCGCGCACGGCCTTCACCAGCACTGGCCCCAGCATCACGCTCGGCGCCCCACTGCTCGGCGCTGATGTCGCCCCCGAACCCATCGTGCGCATCCCGCTCGCGATGCTCAACCGCCACGGCCTCATCGCCGGCGCCACGGGAACAGGCAAGACCAAAACGCTCCAACTGATCGCCGAACAGCTCTCCGACGCCGGCGTCCCCGTCTTCCTCGCCGACATCAAAGGCGATCTCTCCGGACTCGGCGCACCAGGCGCGCTGAACGAGCGGGTCCAACAGCGACTCACCGCTACCGGCGCGACCACGTGGAGCCCGACGGCGTATCCGGTCGAGTTCCTGTCGATGACCGGGAAGAAGGGCGCCCAACTCCGCGCCACCGTCTCGTCGTTCGGCGCACCGCTGCTCGCCAAAGTCCTCGGACTCAACGACACGCAAAGCTCGGTCCTCGCGCTCGTCTTCAAGTACTGCGACGACCACGACCTGCTGCTCATCGACTTCAGCGATCTCCGCGCCATCCTCCAGTACCTCACCGGCGACGGCGCCGACGAACTGAAGGCCTACGGCGGCATGTCCAAGCAGACCGTCGGCGTGCTGCTCCGCGAAATGGTCGAACTCGAATCCCTCGGCGCTGGCGATTTCTTCGGCGAACCCGAGTTCGATCTCAACGACTTGTTCCAGGTCGAACGCGACGGACGCGGACTCATCTCCGTCCTCGAACTCTCCGACGTCCCCGACAAGCCGGCCGCGTGGAGCACGTTCATGCTCTGGATGCTCGCCACGCTCTACAACACGCTCCCCGAAGTCGGCGACGTCGAAAAGCCCAAGCTCGTGTTCTTCTTCGACGAAGCGCACCTGCTGTTCAACGGCGCCAACAAGGCGCTCGTGCAGCAGATCGAGACCGTCATCCGCCTCATCCGCTCCAAAGGCGTCGGCGTCTTCTTCGTCACGCAGTCACCGAAGGACATCGACGCTGATGTGCTCGCCCAACTCGGCCATCGCGTCCAACACGCACTCCGCGCGTTCACCGCTGACGACGACAAGGCCCTCCGCGCCGCCGCGCGCACGTTCCCGAAGACCACGCACTACGACATCGAAGAGACCCTCACGACGCTAGGCATCGGCGAAGCATTCGTCACCGTGCTCAGCCCACGCGGCGTCCCCACGCCCCCGTTCTCGACGATGCTGCTCCCGCCGCGCTCAGCGATGGCCCCGCTCAGCGACGACGACTTCGCGCGCCGACTCCTCACCCCGCAAGTGAAGAAGTACGCCACGGCCGTGGATCGTGACAGCGCGCGCGAGATGCTCGAACGCCGCGTCGCCGAAGCGAAGGAAGAAGCCGAGGCCGCTGCACCCGCACCGCGCGCACCCGCACGAGAACGCGCCGCGCCACGCTCCGAAACCCAACGCCTCGCCTCCACCATCGGCACGTCAATGGCCCGCACGATGGCCGTCGCCGTCGCGGGCACCATCACCAGAGGCATCCTAGGCGCCCTGATGGGCAAGAAGCCAAGGCGGTAAAGCACACCCAACCAAGAGCAGGCAACAAAAAGAAACGCTCCCCGCCCCCCAGTACGCCCCCCTCCCCACACCGTCCCCGCCAGTGTCAGCGTCTCTCAGCGCGTGTCAGCGTTAACGCAGTTGCAGTTGCAGTTCAAAACTCGATATGACGCCCCCGCCACTTGTTCTTCGACCGCGGAAAGTCACGCCGAAAATGCCCCCCACGCGACTCCTGGCGCTGCAACGCCGCTGACACGATGAGGAACGCCGTGTCAGCAAGGTTGGCCTCTTCGGTCGCGCCTTCGGGAAGTCGGTCGATGATCTCCGACAATTCGTCGACAGCATCCACCAGCCCCTGCGCCGTGCGATCGATCCCCGCGTGACGCCACATCACGTCGCGGATCGCCTCCGCCGCCACCTGCGCCGCCCCGCGGTCCGTCAGCAGGGGCACCGACCACGACACCGAACGCGGCGCCCGCACTAGCCGCGGGATCGACAGCGCATCCGCCGCCACCCGCTCCGCGAACACCAGCCCTTCGAGTAGCGAGTTCGACGCCAAGCGGTTGGCACCATGCACGCCCGTGCGCGACACCTCGCCGCACACCCACAGCCGCTCCAGATTCGTGCGCCCCGTGAGATTCGCCTTCACGCCGCCCATCATGTAGTGCGCCGCGGGCGTCACCGGGATCAGATCCTTCGTCGCATCGATGCCACGCGCGTGCAGCAACGCGTGGATGCCCGGAAAGCGCGTCGTGAACGGCGCACCCAACTTGCGCGCATCGAGATACACCTTGCCGCTCCGCGCCTGCTCACGGAAGATCTCGCGCGCCACCACATCGCGCGGCGCGAGCTCGGCCAGTTTGTGCTTCTGCGTCATGAAGCGCTGCCCGCGCTCGTTCACGAGCACCGCGCCCTCACCACGCACCGCTTCCGAGATCAGCTGCAACGGATTCTCCGGCGTGTCCAACGCCGTCGGATGGAACTGCACGAACTCCATATCCGCCAACTTCGCCCCCGCGCGATGCGCGATCGCATACCCATCGCCCGTCGCGACCTGCGGATTGGTCGTGTGCTTGTACACCTGCCCGCACCCGCCCGTCGCCAGCACCGTCGCATCGGCGATGATGTCCACCGGCTGCCCGTTCACCGAGGCGCGCACCCCATACACGCGGCCAGCTTCCACGATGAGCTCCAGCACCCGCGCGTGCTCCACCACGTGGATGTTCGCCGACTCCCGCACCCGCTGGATCAGCGCCCGTGCCACCTCGGCGCCCGTCTGGTCGCCCTGCGCATGCACGATCCGCTTGCGCGAGTGCGCCGCCTCCTTGCCCAGCGTGAACCGCCCGCTCGCATCCAAGTCGAAGCGGGCGCCGAGGTCGGCCAGTTCGCGCACGCGGGCCGGCCCCTCGGCCACCAACACTTCGACGGCCGCCGCGTCGCACAGCGCGCCGCCCGCCGCCAATGTGTCTTGCCGATGGAGCTCGGGACTGTCGCCCGCGCCGAGCGCCGCCGCGATGCCGCCTTGGGCATAGGCCGTCGCGCTGTCGAACAGCGTGCGCTTGGTCAGGACGTGGACGTCCCCCCCGGCCGAGGCGCGCCACGCCGTCTGGAGGCCGGCGACGCCGCTCCCCACGACGAGGGTCCGGGTACGAATTCGATCTGGCATTCCCATAAAGCAAGGAACGGGGGGAGCCCCGCGAAAGGTCCCCCCTCTCGGGCGACCGCCTCGGACCGACGTTAGTTTCCCCCGCCATGGACACTCCATCGAACCACCCATCGCGCCGGGACGTCCTCAAGCAGGCCGTCATTGCCGGTGCCGGGATCGCTGCTGCGGGGAGTTTCACCCCGGCGGTCGCCGAAACCATCACCGCGGGTCGCCAGAGCGGGCTCGTCCCGCCCCGTCCCGCGCCCGCCGCCACTATGCGCGGCGTCCCGTTCGAAAAGCGCAGCGTGGTGCGCATCGGCATCGTCGGTACCGGCCTCCGCGGTCGCTCGGTCCTCTCCGAGCTGGTGGCCATCGACGGCGTCCGGATCACCGCGATCGCGGATGTCGTGCCAGCCAAGGCCGAGCGCGCGGTGAAGATGATCACCGACGCGGGGATGCCGGCGCCTGCCGTGTACACCGGCGGCGAGAATGACTTCGAGAAGCTCGTGCAGCGCGACGATGTGGACTTCGTGTACACGGCGACGCCGTGGGAATGGCACACGCCGGTGATGCTCGCCGCGATGGCGGCCGGCAAGCACTGCGGCAGCGAGTGTCCCATCGGCACGACGCTGAAGGATCTGTGGGCGTTGGTCGATGCCAGCGAGCAATCGCGGCGGCACTGCCTGCAGATGGAGAACTGCAACTACGGCTACAACGAGATGCTCGTCGATCGCCTCGTGCACGACGGCATCTTGGGTGAGGTGCTGCACTGCGAAGCGTCGTACCTGCACGACCTGCGCCGCATCTTGTTCGAGGACCGCGACGAAGGCCTGTGGCGCCGCGCGTGGCACACCCGCACCGATTCCAATCATTACCCCACGCACGGCCTCGGCCCCGTGTCGTGGTACATGGATATCAACTCCGGCGATCGCTACGAGACGCTGGTGGCGATGGCCACCAACGAGCGCGGCTTGTCGCTGCATCGTGAAGCGACGGTGCCCGATCGCACCAACCCCAAGTGGCAGGAACGCTACAAGACGGGTGATGTGCACACCGCGATCCTCCGCACCGTACAGGGCCGCACGGTGCTGCTGCAGCACGACGTCGTGAACCCGCGGCCGTACTCGCGCCACAACAACGTGCAGGGCACCAAGGGCATCTTCAACGATTACCCCGCGCGCATCTATGTGGAGGGGCAGGCCGGTGGTGAACGCTGGGGGCCCATCGATCAGTGGAAGCAGACGCACGAGCATCCGCTATGGACGCGCATCGGTGAGCTGGCGCGCAAGAAGGGCGGTCACGGCGGCATGGACTTCGTGATGGCGTGGCGCTTGGTGCAAACGATGCGCGAGGGCCTCGTGCCCGACTTCGATGTGTACGACGCGGCCACGTGGAGTGCGCCGATGCCGCTCACCGAGATCTCCGTCGCGCAGGGCAGTCTGCCGGTGCAGTTCCCCGACTTCACCCGCGGTGCGTGGTCCAGCCCTCCGGTAGGGAATCGGCGTGGGTAAGCTGGTGGTGTTGATGGTCACCGCGTTCGGTGACATGGTGGGGCTGTTGATGGTGTTGCCCCTCATGCCGTTCTACGCGGCGCGGATGACCGGCACCGGATTCACGGGACGTGCGCTGGAAACGATCGGCTTCGGCGGCGAAGGCGCCGTCGTCGCCGTCCTCGTCTCGTCGTTCGCCGTGGCGCAGCTGATCAGTGCGCCATTCTGGGGCCGCGTGTCGGACAAGTACGGACGCCGCCCCGCCCTGCTCGTCGGCATGGGCGCGTCCGGGCTCGCGTACATCGTATTCGCGTTCGCCGGCTCGCTCGACATCCTGCTGTTGTCGCGCCTCGTCCAAGGCGCCGGTGGTGGGACCGTCGGCGTCATCCAAGCGTACGTCGCCGACGCCACGAAGCCCGAAGAGCGCGCCAAGGCACTCGGCTGGCTCAGCGCCGCCACCAACGCCGGCGTCGCCATCGGGCCGGTGCTCGGCTCCCTCTCCGCACAACTCGGCGCGGCCGCCCCAGGACTCGTCGCCGCACTGTTCACGCTCGTGAATATGGTGTTCGCGTACCACTATCTCGACGAGTCGCACGACATCCATGCCGCGAAGGCCGCCGGGAAGTTGCCACAGCGCGGGTGGTCCGCGGTCTCTCGCGTGGTGTCGCACTCGGGTGAGCCCGCCTCCAAGCTCATCTGGATCTACGCCATCGGCATGGGCGCGTTCCACGGCATGACGGCCATCCTCGCGCTATTCCTCGCGTTCCGGTTCGGCGTGACCGAGAAGACGATCGGCTACGTCTTCATGTACATCGGCGTCATCTCGGTCTTTACGCGCGCCGTTGTGCTCGGCAAGCTTGTCGATGCACTTGGTGAAGCAAGGCTCTCTCGGCTCGGCATGGCACTACTCGCGACCGGTCTCGTCGCGATGCCCCTCGCGCCCGGCTACGGCACGCTCGCCATCGCCGTCGCGCTCATCCCACTCGGCACCGCGTTCACCTTCCCGTGCGTGACGGGCATGCTGTCACGCGTGGTGAGTCAGCACGAGCGCGGCCTGTACATGGGAGTACAGCAAACATTCGGCGGTGTGGCGCGCGTGGTGGCGCCTATTTGGGCCGGCTGGTCGTTCGATATGCTCGGGAAGGGCGTGCCGTTCTACACCGGTGCGGGCATGGTCGTCGGCGCGATGCTACTCGGGATCGGGATTGAACATGCGGTCGGACTGGAGCGAGCGAAGGCCTGACCCCCCGACTCAGATCGACCGCGAAGGGCAGCCCCTCCACCATGGCACTCACGGACATCGTCATGGCGGCGGCTCGGGCAGCGACCACTCCCCGCTTGCCGGTGGACCATGGGCCTCACTCCCCGTGATCAAGCGCACCCCCCGCTGATAGGTGAGATACATGTACGCCCACTGTAACAACACCGCCGCGCGATTCCGGAACCCGACCAAGTACATGATGTGCACCAACAGCCAGAGGAACCACGCGAGATACCCCTGCATGGTGATGCCACCGAAGTTCGCGACGGCCCGATGCCGCCCGATCGTCGCCAGCTCGCCTTTGTTCACGTACTGGAACCGCTCGAGCGGCTGCCCCGCTCGGTCGATCAGCCGCACGATGTTCTGCGCCGCGACGTTCCCCATCTGCGTCGCTGCCGGCGCCACACTGGGGACCGTGACGCCACGCACATCCACCGCCGCCGCCATGTCACCGATCACGAACACGTTCTCGTGGCCCGCGACCTGCAACGTCGGTAACACCGGCACACGCCCCGCCTGATCACGATCGGTGCTGAGTCCCGCGCCCAACGGCGAGGCCCGATTCCCCGCGGCCCAGAACACCGTCCGCGCCGGGATGAATCCGTCACCGACCATCACACCGCGGGCATCGATGTTCGTCACGAAGGCGTTGGTGCGGACCTCCACACCCAACTCCTCCAGATCCCGCTTCGCCCGCGCCGACAGATGCGCTGGGAAGCTCGGCAACACGTGGTCGCCACCCTCGATGAGGATTACATGCAGCGACGTCCAGTCGATGTTCCTGAAGTCGCGCCGCAGCGCGCGGGATACATCCGGCAACATGCCCGCCAACTCGACGCCGGTCGGTCCGCCACCGACGACCACGAACGTCATCAACGCGCGTCGCTCGGCCTCGTCCACCGCAGCTTCTGCTTGTTCGAACGCCATCAAGAACCGACGTCGCATCTCGTACGCGTCGTCCAATGTCTTGAGCCCCGGCGCATGCGGCGCCCACCGATCATTGCCGAAATACGCATGCCGCGCGCCGGTGGCCACCACGAGATAGTCGTAGGGCACGACGTGCGGCTCCGCATCCATGCGCACCGTGCGCTCGGCCACGTCCACATGCGTCACCGTGCCTAGCAGCACGCGCACATTCTCCTGCGCCCGGAGCACCCAGCGGATCGGTACCGTGATGTCGCTCGGGGCCAGCGACGCCGTCGCCACTTGGTACAGCAGGGGCTGGAACACGTGGTGGTTCGTGCGGTCGATCAGCGTGATGTCCACTGGCGCATCGCGCAGTCCGCGCGCCGCACTGAGCCCGCCGAACCCACCACCGATGATCACCACTCGTGGGCGGCTCACGGTGTGCGTACCGCCACCAGATTGATGAACAATCGGATAGCCCCCGGGATCCCGGCTGGCACCTGACGGAACAACGACAACGAGGTGTACACGTACGACCCAGCCCCGACCTTGGCGATCAAGAGGCCGTGCGGGTTGGGCCGCTCACCGGGATCGTTCATCTCGAGCACCGTCGTCCAG
>JBEIVF010000097.1:0-7363 GCA_040374005.1 Gemmatimonadaceae bacterium
ACTCGGTTAACTCGAGAAGCACGAGAGGGCACGAGAAGCACGAGCAGCACGAGGGGACAAACGCTCCACCCGT
This sequence comes from Gemmatimonadaceae bacterium, assembly GCA_040374005.1. GTDB lineage: Bacteria > Gemmatimonadota > Gemmatimonadetes > Gemmatimonadales > Gemmatimonadaceae > DASRAP01. The sequence goes on from JBEIVF010000097.1 coordinate 74, forward strand.
GGCTCTCGTGCCACCCGCGGTTCTAGTACTCCCGCAGTTCGGGGTGGTGCGGGGCCAACAAAAAAGGAGGGGGGCAGCCAGCCACGGCTACCGCCCCTCCCCGGTGACGCCCGAACAGCGTCATCAGCGCTTTTCAGCGCGTTTCAGCGTTCAATCAGTTGCAGTTAGCCCGTGCCTCTCGTGCCACCCGTGCTTCTCGTGCTACTCAGAGGATCGGCTTGGGGGGAACCTTGGCCTGGCCCAGGAACCCGTTATTCGACCCATACCAGATCGATCGAGCCTTCGGGTCGAACACCATGTGGCGGACTGAGTTACGGCCGTCGCCTCCGGTGATGGGAGTGTTGTGGATGACCGTTTTTGTCTTGGGGTCGCAGCCGATGAGGCGGTTGGATTGCACGCCCGTTTCCACGTACCACAGCCGATCGGCGTCATCCACGGTCATCGCGTACGGCCGCGCGGACTGCGCTGAGACTGCCACTGGGGCGACCGCTAAGGCGGCGCCGACGACCAAGAGGGTGCGATTCATGGCTGAGAGGTCCCGGAAAGGGTGAACAGGGTCCTGCCCTGAGACACCCACCGCCCCCTCAGCGTTTGAACCGCGGCTTACTTCCCCTCGAGCTGGTCGTACCGCTCGATGATCTCGCCGACGATCCCGTACTCCTTGGCTTCCTGCGCGCCCAGCCAGAAGTTGCGATGCGTGTCGTCCTCAATACGCGAGAGCGGTTGCCCGGTTTCGCGCGCGAAGATCTTGTTCAACCGATCGCGCATCTTCAAAATTTCGCGCGCCTCGATCTCGATATCCGACGCCGTGCCACCCGAGCCGCCCGCCGGCTGATGCAGCAAGAAGCGCGTATTCGGCAAGCAGAACCGACGCGCCACCGGCACCGACACGAAGATGAGCGCGCCCGCGCTCGCCACCCAGCCCGTGCCCACGATGCGCACCGGCGCCGGCACGAAGCGGATCATGTCGTGGATCGTATCGCCCGCCTCGACGTGCCCGCCCTGCGAGTTCAGGATGATCGTGATCGGCGCCGTCGTGGACTCGGCCGTCATGGCCAACAACTGCGCCGTCACACGCTCGGCCAACTTCTGGTTGATGCCACCAGCGATGATGATCGTGCGCGCCTTGAGCAAGCGCCCGGCCACGGGATCGAACTGGGTCACCGCCGTGTCGTCCTTAGCGGGAGGCATATCGTCGTCGTCTTCGTCGAGGAAATTCATAGCGGGTCAAAGGGTCTGAGGGAGCCTAACGGGGCGAACCCTACCCCGGCAAGCAGTGAGACTGGTTTCAGCACGCGAGGCTGGTGACATTGCGAGGATGTCGCTCATTGACCGCCTGCGCTGGGTCCCCATCCTGGCCGTCCACCTCGTCTGGTTCGAACCAGCGCGCGATCAGGCGCTCTCCAAGTTCGTCCGGTGAAGCTCCGATACGCCCTGTGGCTCGCGGTCGCCGTGGCGGCCTGTGGGCCATCGCGACCATCGGCGCCGACGTCGCGCCAGACGGACGCCGAGTACTTGCGGGCACTCCGGATGATGGTGCCCGTTGATGGGGTGGCCCCCAGCCGCGTGGCCGACACCTACGCTGCTCGGCGCGGGGATCGCCGCCATGACGCCCTCGACATCTTCGCCCGCCGGGGCACCGAGGTGGTGGCCAGTGTGCGCGGTGAGATCCTGCGGGTGTCGTCCAACGCCTTGGGCGGGAACACCATCTACGCGGTGGACGAAGGCCGGCGCTTCGTGTTCTACTACGCGCACCTGGATCGGTACCACCGCCGCGCCAAGGTGGGCGCCCGCATCGCTCCCGGCGACGTGATCGGCTACGTTGGTACCACGGGCAACGCACCACGCGATCTCCCGCATCTGCATTTCCAAGTGATGCGGATGGTGGCTGGGCCTCGCTGGTGGGAAGGCCCGCCCGTCAATCCGCATCCGTACCTCGCACGACCCGGCAAGGCCCGATGAACTACACCGGAAAAGAACGCGCCGCGCTCCGCGCGGAAGCACACCACGTCAGTCCGCTGGTGCATGTCGGCACCGCCGGACTCACGCCAGCGTTCCTCGCGTCGCTCGACGACACGCTCCGCACCAAGGAGCTCGTGAAGGTCGCGCTGGTGAAGAACGCCGCGCTCACGGCCAAGGACGCGGCCGCGCAGATGGCGGAGGAGACGCAGTCACTGGTGGTGCAGGTGATCGGGCGCACCGTCACTCTCTACCGCCACAATCCGCTTTTGGAGCGCAAGAAAGGCGACTTACCGCCGTGGCGGAAGTAGCACGAGAGGCACGGGTGGCACGAGAAGCACGGGGCTTTAGCGGCGGGTGAAGTGGACGTCCCACGCTCGGTCTTGACCCACGTGTAGCGTGGTGGCGCGGCCGCTGGCGTCGCGGTCGAACCACACCACGCGGCCGCCGGCTTGGAATCGGTCATTCGCAGCGGCCATCAAGATGAGACGGAGCCCCGGGGCCTGCCGTAGCACCAACGCGCCGCCCTCGATGACGACGTGATAGGGTTCGCCGCCGACCTCAGCCGACGCGTATTCGCCGATCAACTGCTGGAGCGCCGTCGCTGACGGGAAGGTGCCGCCCGGCGTGGCGGTCACTCGCACTGGGCGTGGCGCCCGGCCGGGCACCGCCGCCACCGCGCGTCGGCTACGTGGGCCGATCACCGAATCGGCGATCGTCTCAGCGATCTGCGACGCGTTGAGTCCGCCGCCGTTGCAGAGCACGCCCACGCCGGCGCGCCGATCAGGGAACGCCAGCAGGTGCGCGCGGTACCCGCCCGTGGCGCCACTGTGCGAGAGCTCGCGCGTGCCGCGATGCGCGAGCACGTTCACGCCGAGGGCGTAGTCGATGGTGTCCCCATTGGTGACGACCATGCGTTGGGTCAGCTGTTCGGTGAAGGCCGCGCCGAGTGCGCCACTGTTCAGTGCGGTGGTCCACCGTACGAGATCCGCGGCCGTGGTGAGCAAACCGCCGTTCCCGTACGCGTTCTCGTTGGGCATATCCGTGGTCGGCGCCGTGCCGGCGCTGTACGCGAGGGCACGACCCGGCACGATGCGCGTGTACTGGTCACGCCACGACGTGCTCGTCATGCCCAGTGGCGCGAACAGTCGCTCCGCCGTGAACGCGGCCAGGGACTGACCGCTCACGCGCTCCACGAGCACGGCCAGCAGGTTGTAGCCGGTGTTGGTGTAGGAGTATGTCGCGCCGGGCGTGTAGTTGAGTGCGCGTTGCCGTGACGCGACCAGCACGACGTGCGCATTGGTGTGCGCCCGCGCGCCGCGCGGCCACCCCTCGAGTGCGACGATCGCGCCCCAATCGCGGAGCCCGCTGGTGTGCGTGAGCAGATGCCGCACCGTGATCGGCGCGTCATACACGGGCAGCTCTGGGAACCAGCGCCGCACGTCGTCGTCGAGGCCGAGCTTGCCGTCGAGCGCGAGCAGCACCACCGCCGCGGCCGTGAACTGCTTGGACACCGACCCCGCTTCGATGATGGTGCTGGCGGTCATCGGGGCACGGCGCTCAAGATCCGCGAAGCCCACGCCGCGGGTGACGACCGTCGTGCCGAGTTGGAGGCCCACCGTGCACCCTGCGCCACCGCTGGCCACGAGCCGCGCGAGGGTGCGATCCACGAGACCTGTGAGGGCGGCCTCGTCTTGGGCGCGGAGGCCACTAGGGATCAGGACGAGGGCGAGGACGGCGAGGCGGCGGAGGAGGGGCATGATTAGAGAGGGGGCACGAGAGGGGGCACGAGAGAGGGCACGAGAGGGGGCACGAGGGGCTCGGACGTACCGTTCAGCCCTGTCGCTCGTCATTGCACGGCGATTAGCATTCGTACAGCTCCCTTCTTGACCATCAGACCGCACCCACTGACCGATGCCGTACGTCATCACTGAAGCTTGTAAGGACACCAAGGACAAGTCCTGCGTTGATGTGTGCCCCGTGGATTGTATCTACGAAGGGCCGGACCAGCTGTACATCCATCCGGACGAGTGCATCGATTGTGGCGCGTGCGAACCGGAGTGCCCGGTGACGGCGATCTTCCCTGAGGAAGACGTGCCCGCCAAGGATCGCGCGTTCATCCAGATCAATCGCGACGTCTTCACGGGTCCGAACCCGCCGGGTCGCCCGACGCGCTAACGCGTCCTCACGCGGCGATGCGCTCTTTGAGCAGCATCGCCAGCGTGATGGCGGCGAAGGCCGCCGCCGAATGCCATTCCTTGCCCCACGCGTTCGTCCAGTCGTGCTCGCCCGTCTTGGGCGTCGCCGGTGGGCGCCCGAGCCAGCGCGGCACGCGCGTCTTGTAGTCCACGTACGACGCGCCGAAATGTGATTCGAGCACGCCTTCTTCGTACCACACGATGAAGACGTAGATGAGCGCGAACGCGCCCAGCGCCCACGGCGCGACCGTCCACGCGCGCGTCGCGACGAGCACGCCCAGCCACAACAAGAAGTTGCCGATGTACAGCGGGTTCCGCACCCACGAGAACACGCCGTAGTCGATCAGCGTGTCCACGCGGCGGGAGCGCCGTCGCGTGCCCGTGCCGGCGGCGGCCACACCCGCGGCGCGCATGGCCGAGCCGGCGAGGGCGATCACTGCGCCGAGCAGCACGGTGGAGAGCACGACCTCCGTGCGCGTGAGCAACAACGCGGCCACGATGGGCACCGGCAACCAACTGCGCCAGCGGAAGAGGACAGCCCCCGTGCGCGCACGGAGGGTGCGTTCAGCGGCACACGGCGGGGCAATGGACGGCGTGGTCATCGGTGGACCTTGAGTAGCGAGGAGATCGCAGCGGAGCGTGGGACGAATCTTCATCCGGCCCACGCGCGCGCAAGGGTGTCCTCGGTCAGCGGTCCTCCAGATCTCCGGTGATGGCCGTGATGGCCCGGGAACCGCGGTGCTTGACGGTGGGCGGCACATCGCCGCGCACGTAGAGCATGCGGATGGCGACCATCCCAGCCGCGAGCAGCGGGACGGCGATGAAGAGCCCGGGGAATCCGAACACGATGGCCATGAGCGCCTGCCAGAGGAGCGTGATGGCCGGCGGGAGGTCGAGCTCCTCCTGCATCAGGTACGGGATGAGGATGTTGTTCTCGAGCAGCTGGATGCCCCAATAGGCGACCACCACCATCAGTGCCTTCTCGGGCGAGTCGGCGAAGGCGATGAGGACGGCCGGCACGGCGGCCATCAACGGGCCGATGTTGGGGACGAACTCCAACAATCCGGCGATGATGCCCAGCGGGATCGCGCTTTTGACGCCAAGGGCGAATAGGACGACGGTGGTGACGACGCCGATGACGACCATGGCGATCAATTGGGTGCTGAGCCATTTGCGGAGCGTGGCGATGACGGCGTCGAAGACGGCGGCGCCCGTCTCTCGTCGCCTCGGCGTAATGAGAAGCAGCACGCCGCGCCGATACGTGCCCGGGGCGATGGCGAAGTAGATCGTGAGGAATGCGACGTAGAGTCCGCCGGCGAATACGGCCACGGTGGAGCTGACGGCGCCGAACAGCAGGTTTCTGGCCGACGAAAGATTATCGCCGAATGCGCGCCGGAGTCGTGCAGTGGCTCCGTTCTGTATTGAATCTGTTTCTGTAGTGTCGCTTGGAAGCAGTGCCTCAACGACCGGTGCATACTCCGCCGCGAGGTAGGTGTCGAGCCGGTCCAACGAGGCCGGTACCTGCACCTTCAGCGCCTGGAACTGCGTGAAGATCGTCGGGCCCGAGAGCGCCAGTACCCCCACGAACATCGCAATGAACCCGAACACCAGGATCGGTGCCCCCACCACCCGCCGCACCCGCCGCGACTCCATCCAGTCCACGGCCGGCGTGGCCGCGATGCCTAACAGCACACCCAACAGGGTCAGCAGCACGAGAAATCGTGTCTGCCACAAGAACTCCAGCACGATCAGTGCCGCCACCACCGTCAAGGCGGCCGAGACGAGGTCACGCTTGGTCAGCGCGTGTGGTTCGCTCATTCGGATAAGGTCCGGTCGCTAGATTGGGCGCAGACGGTCATCAAGATCTCGCAGGCGCTTTGGCAGAAGCAGGGAACGGCGGATGGGCTCTCACGGCATAACATATCTGGACGACGACACCAGCGTCGCCTCCTTCCTCGGCACGATCGCGGGGACGAAGGATCTCGCCGTGGACACCGAGGGCGCTTCATTCCACCGGTTCGTGGACCGCGTGTACCTGCTGCAACTCTCCACGCCGTCGCAACACGCTGTCGTGGACCCCCTCCCCATCGCCTCACCCGCCGGACTCGGGAGCCTCATCGAGGCCCCGGATGTCCAGGTGGTCTTCCACGACGCCGACTACGACCTGCGCCTGCTCCGGCAAGACTATGGCTGGAAGGTCCGCGGCCTCTTCGATACCCGCGTGGCGGCCCAATTACTCGGCATCAAGCAGTTCGGTCTCGCCGCCCTGCTGGAGCAGTACTTCGGCGTGAAGCTCGACAAGAAGCACCAGCGCGCCGATTGGTCCATGCGCCCGCTGACGCCCGACATGCTGGCCTACGCCGCGCAGGACACCATGCACCTGCTCGGCCTGCGCGACATCCTCCGCGACAAGCTCGACAAGCTCGGTCGGTTGTCGTGGGCGCAAGAAGAGTTCACCCGGCTCGAGTCGGTCGAATGGAACACCGACGACGCCGGCAACGCCTTCCTCAAGATGAAGGGCGCGCGCGATCTCACGCGCCGCGAGCTCGCGGTGCTCAAGGAAGTCGTGCAGTGGCGCGACAAGATCGCCGCGTCGCTCGACCGTGCGACGTTCCGTGTGATGGGCAACGAGACCATCTTCGACATCGCGCGCCTCGCGCCGGTGACGTCGAGCGACTTGGCCAAGATCAAGGGCGTGCCGCGTGGCATGTCGGAGAGTCGTCTCGCTGATCTGCTGGCCGCGGTGCAGCGCGGGCTCGATGTGCCCGAGGCTGATCTCCCCAAGTTCGCCAAGGCGCCGCGCTGGGACCGTGATCCCAAGTTCGACGAACGCGCGAGTGCGCTGCGCACGGTGCGTGACACGGCGGCAGCCAAGCTGGATCTGGACCCAGGGGTGCTCTGCTCGCGCGAGCGCCTCGAGACCGTGGCGCGCATCGTGCCCAAGACGATCGACGAGCTCCGCACCGTGCCTGACCTGCGCAATTGGCAGATCGAGCTCATGGGCGATGCGATGTTGCAGGCCGTCGCGCGCTAAGACGCGCGACGGCCGCGCGAGCTAGAAGCCCAAGTACGCGCGCACGCGCGGCTCGATCCGGTCCGGCGTCCAGGGCGGCGACCACACCAAGTTGATCAC